>NZ_JBHZAH010000016.1:0-59643 GCF_042754225.1 Rhodococcus sp. NPDC059234 | reverse complement strand
CCTCGAAAGGTGTCCGGCCCCCGCTGTGCGTCGCTGCGACGCGTGCGAGCTACGCCTCGATGATGAACGCTTCGAGCTCGGCGCGCGCCTTGTCGTCCGCCATCTGGACCGGCGGGGACTTCATCAGGTACGCCGACGCCGGGTACACCGGTCCGCCGATGCCGCGGTCCAGCGCGATCTTCGCGGCGCGGACGGCGTCGATGATGATGCCGGCCGAGTTCGGGGAGTCCCAGACCTCGAGCTTGTACTCCAGGTTCAGCGGGGCATCGCCGAAGGCGCGACCCTCGAGGCGGACGTACGCCCACTTGCGGTCGTCGAGCCACTCCACGTAGTCCGAGGGACCGATGTGGACGTTGCGGTCGTGGACCTTGCCGGACAGCGGGCCGTTGAGGTTGGAGGTCACGGCCTGCGTCTTGGACACTTTCTTGGACTCCAGGCGCTCGCGCTCGAGCATGTTCTTGAAGTCCATGTTTCCGCCGACGTTGAGCTGGTAGGTGCGGTCCAGCACGACACCGCGGTCCTCGAACAGCTTCGCCATCACGCGGTGCGTGATGGTCGCGCCGACCTGGCTCTTGATGTCGTCGCCGACGATCGGGATGCCGGCGTCCTTGAACTTCGCGGCCCACTCCGGGTCGGAGGCGATGAAGACGGGCAGCGCGTTGACGAACGCGACGCCGGCGTCGATCGCGCACTGCGCGTAGAACTTGTCGGCCTCCTCGGAGCCCACCGGCAGGTAGGACACCAGGACGTCGACCTTCGCGGCCTTGAGCGCGGCGACGACGTCGACGGGCTCGGCGTCGGAGACCTCGATGGTCTGCGCGTAGTACTTGCCGATGCCGTCGAGCGTGGGGCCGCGCAGGACGGGGACGTCGAGCGGCGGGACGTCGGTGATCTTGATGGTGTTGTTCTCGCTGGCGAGGATCGCCTCGGAGAGGTCGAACCCGACCTTCTTGGCGTCCACGTCGAAAGCGGCGACGAACTGCACGTCGCGGACGTGGTACTGCCCGAACTTCACGTGCATGAGGCCGGGAACGGTGGCGTTCTCGTCCGCATCCTTGTAGTACTGGACGCCCTGGACCAGGGACGAGGCACAGTTCCCCACGCCCACAATGGCCACGCGCACCGCGGTGCTGTTCTCACCCATGGTCGGGTTCTCCTTCTTTCTTGGGTAACGCTGTTGGTGTTTGCTCGGCGGCGATCAGTTCGTTGAGCCACCGCACTTCACGCTCGCTCGACTCGAGGCCGAGTTGGTGGAGCTGGCGGGTGTAGCGGTCCAGTGAGCCGCTTGCCCGCCCGATCGCGTCGCGGAGCCCCTCCCGACGCTCCTCGACCTGACGCCGCCTGCCCTCGAGAATCCGCATCCGCGCCTCGGCGGGGGTGCGGCTGAAGAAGGCGAGGTGAACGCCGAAACCGTCGTCCGTGTAGTTCTGCGGACCGGTGTCGGCAACCAGTTCGGCGAACCGCTGCCTGCCGGCAGGGGTCAGCTCGTATACACGGCGGGCCCGGCGCATGGATGCGCCCGCCGGACTCATGTCCTCGGCGATCAACCCGTCGGACTGCATGCGGCGCAGTGTCGGGTAGAGCGAACCGTAGGAGAAGGCGCGGAACGCGCCCAGCAGGCCGGTCAGCCGCTTGCGCAGCTCGTATCCGTGCATGGGTGACTCGAGGAGCAGCCCGAGGATTGCCAGTTCGAGCATCGCGTCCACCTCCCGAGTCGTCGGAACCTAACTACTTGATGCGATGCCAAACTATATCGCACCGATATATACGGCGACAGGTCGTGACGATGTTAGGCGTGACACGGAGTCACGGACAGGGTCGCGGCTCAGGGCTCGAAGGGGTACATCGAGCGGATCTTGCCGTCGAAGCCGGTGACCATGTGCGCGGAGTCGCCCGCGGCGTTCTGCACGAAGATCGTGACCGCGGCGGGCAGCTTGTCGTCCCCCGGCTCGAACCGCAGCGAGAGGTGGTCGACGTCGCCGTCCGGGATCCGCAGCGACCGGGGCGCCCCGGCGACCAGCTGCGCGATGACCGGCAGGTTCAGCGCGCCCAGATCGAACGAGCGCGCGTCCCGGGAGCGGGTCGAGGCGCTGCCCCAGAGCTCGAACTCGCCGCGATAGAGATAGGGCTCCGACCTGGTCGGCTCGGCCGACGGCCGGTCGATCGAGGCGTGTTCGGGGAACAGGTCGGCCTCGTCCGCCACGGTGTCGCCGAACCGCGCGCGGTAGTCGTCGACGAAGTGCCGCAGCCCGTTGCCCGTGGTCAGGTCGGGCAGCGGGGCCGCCGATCCGCCGCCGCCCACCGTCCCGGCGAGCGCCCCGATCGCCGCCGCGAGCCCGACAGCGACGGCCGCGAGCAGCGTCCGGCGCCCGGGCAGCCTGCGCGCGGGACGCACCACCGGGGCGTCGGCGAACCGGCCGGGCACCTGCAGGTCGCCCACCAGCCGGTCGAGTTCCCCGAACGTCTTGGCCCGCATGGCGGCGGCGGAGCGGGCGGCGTGCTCGGTCTCGTCGAGCTGACCGTCGGCGAGCGCGGCGTCGAGGAGCCCGCAGGCGTCGGCGCGGTCGCTGTCGCGGGCGCGGAGGCCGCCGGTGCTGGTGGTCTTGGCCATGGATTCCCTATCCCCCGAACGGGTGGACCTCGAGCGGCTTGCCGGCCGGGGTGACCTCGAGGTAGCCGCTCTCGCTGAACTCGTTGCCGACCGAGATGCGCACCGCGGGGGCGCCCTCGTCGGCCTCGACGGAGATCCCGGTGACCGCGCCGCCCGGGACGTTCGTGCTGGCGACCGCGCCCGCCAGCAGGCGTTCGAGGATCGCGGTGTCGATCGTCGCGAGGTCGAAGGTCGGGGTGTCGAGCTTGCGGGTGGTCGGGTCGCTGCGCGGATCGAACCCGCCCCGGTAGAGGTACTCCACCCGCCGGTTCGGCTCGCGCGGGACGGCCCGATTGACGCCCGCGTGGGCCGGGAAGAGGTCGAGGTCGTCGACGACGGTGTCGCCGAACTCGGCGCGGTAGTCGGCGATGAACTGCTCGACGCCCTCCCTGGTGACGAGGCTCGGGGTCGGCTTGACCAGCGGCGGCAGCGCATCCAGGTCGACCGCGGTGTCCGGAGCCGCCGCGGGCGCGGCATCCGCGTCGTCGTGGGAGACGAACAGGAACGCCCCGACCGCGGCCGCCGCCGCCGCCGCGGCCGCGACGCCCACCCAGAACCGGTGCCTCGGCGTGGGGGCGGGCGGTACGGGGGCGCGCGGCGCGTCCAGCGGCTGCTGCAGATCGCCCACGAGAACGGAGAGGTCCGCAAGGGTGCGTGCCTCCGCGCACAGGCCGGTACGGGCGCCGTGCTCGGGCTCGGACAGCTGGCCGTCGGCGCGCGCGGCGTCGAGCAGGGCGCGCACGGCGTCGCGGTCGGCGTCGCGCGCCCGCGTGCCGGGCGGATATCGGCTGGCCACGGCGTGAGCCTAGTTTGGCCGGGAGATGTCGATCACGGTGCCGTCGAGGCCGGCCCGGAGATAGCCGGCACTGGTGTCGTCCGGGCGGGTGGCATACACCCGGATCGTCGATCCCCTGCCGGCGTCGTCGATCAGGGCGTGACTGATCGCCCCGCCGGGCGCGCCGAGCAGGGCCGGGGCCCGCCCGATCACGTCGGCGAGGCCCGCGATGTTCGCCCGGGCGAGGTCGACGTCGAGCGACGTCGGGAATCGCGGCGAGGTGCCGGTCCGCTTGAGACCGCCGCGGTAGGCGAAGCGCTCGACAGTGTCGGTCGAGCCGGGCACCGTCCGCTCCACGAACGCGTAGTCGGGGTACAGCCCCACCTCGTGGACGACCAGGTCGCCGAATTGCGCCCGCCAGTCGGCGAGGAGTCGCTCGAGGCCGTCGCGGGTGAGGGGCTGCGGCGCGGTCACCACGATCGGCTCGACGCCTGCTGGTGCAGGCCGCTCGGCCGGTTCGGGGGCGGCGATCGCACCCGGCGCCGGAACCGGCGCCGCCGGGGTGTCCTCGCCCGAACCGGATAGCCCGATCACCGCGAGCGTCACCGCCACCGCCACCGCCACCGCCCCCGCGACCGCGACGACGGGCCGGACCCGGCCGCGCGGGCGGTGGGTGGGCACCGGCGGCTGGTCGGTGACCGAATCGGGCAGCTGCAGATCCGAGGTCAGGTCGCGCAGTTCGCCCAGGGTCGTCGCGGCCGTCGCCCGGGCCGTCCTGTCGTGGTACTCGTCGGCGCCGAGCTGGCCCTCCGCGTACGCCGCGTCGAGTTGCCCGCACGCGCGCATCCGATCGAGGTCGCGCGCGCGGGTCCGGGGCGAGTTCCGGGTCGGCACGTCGTGATCTTAGGAGTCGTGCGGGCTCCCACGTTGTGGGCATAGTCACGCTCCCGTTCGGCAAACCCGCAGGTTCGGGTGCGGCGCGTCGGGGTGAAAGGTCCGTCCGACCCGAGACTGCTCGGATTTGCCCACGTACTCTGGTCACGTGCGATTGCAGCGGCAGGTGGTGGACTACGCGCTTCAGCGGCGATCCCTGCTGGCCGAGGTGTTCTCGGGACGGACGGGTGTCACGCAGGTGTGCGACGCCGGTCCGTACCTGCTGCGCGCCGCGAAGTTCCACGGCAGGCCGTCCGAGGTGACCTGCCCGATATGCAGGAAGGAACAGCTCACCCTCGTCTCGTGGGTGTTCGGCGACAAGCTCGGGGCGATCTCGGGCTCGGCGCGGACCTCCGAGGAACTGGTCCGGCTCGCGACCACCCAGGAAGAGTTCTCGGTGCACGTGGTCGAGGTCTGCCGGACCTGCAGTTGGAACCATCTGGTGCAGTCGTACGTGCTCGGATCGATACCGGCCCCGAAGCCGGCCCGGACGCGGTCCCCGCGCTCCCCGAGCAGACGCACCGCGAGCGAGTGAGCACGACCGACAGCCTCGAGCCTGCCTGAACCAAGTGGCACAGCCGTGTCTACGCGAACACTGGAGATTCGTACGTGAGTTCCCCTTACAACAACCAGCCGGGCGGACGACCCACCGGACCAGCCCGGCCGAGCGGTCCCCCGCCGTCCGGACGTCCCGGCGGGTACCCGCAGCAGCCCGGTCGGCCCGTAGGGGGGCAGCCGCCCCGCCCGCAGGGACCTCCGCCCGGCGCCCGGCCCGGCATGCCGCCGCAGGGTCCCCGGCCCGGAGCAGGCGGACCGCCGCCCGGCCAGTACGGTCAGGCGCCGCGCCCGCCGCAGGGCGGGCAGCCGCCGCGGCCGGCGCAGGGCGGCCAGCCGCCCCGGCAGCCGCAGGGTGGCGCCCAGGCATCCCGGCAGCCGCAGGGCGGGGCACAGGCATCCCGTCAGACGCAGGGCGGCAGCCGCGGCCCGGGCGGCCGACCGCCTGCCGGCCCGCCCCCGTCGGCGCCCCGGTCGGGTGGATCGTCCGGTGGGCAGCCGCCCAAGCGGCCGAAGAAGACCAAGTCGAGCAGGTGGAAGATCGTGCGCCGGACCCTGTACAGCCTCGTGGCGCTCGGCCTGGTGCTCCCGCTGCTGGCGTTCATGGTCGCCTACGTCGCGGAGGACGTGCCGAAGCCGGGTGACATGAAGACGAACCAGGTCGCGACGATCTACGCGAGCGATGGCAACAGCGTGCTGAGCACGATCGTGCCGCCGGAGGGCAACCGCACCGACGTCACGGTCGACCAGATCCCGCTGCACGTGCGCAATGCGGTGCTCTCGGCCGAGGACCGCGACTTCTACACCAACCCCGGCTTCTCGGTGTCCGGCTTCGCCCGCGCCGCGCGCGACCAGGTGCTCGGCAAGGACAGCGCGGGCGGTGGCTCGACCATCACCCAGCAGTACGTGAAGAACGCAATGGTCGGTAACGAGCACTCGATCACCCGCAAGATGCGCGAGCTGGTGATCTCCTCGAAGATGGCGCGGCAGTGGTCCAAGGACGACATCCTCGCCGCGTACCTCAACACGATCCCCTTCGGGCGCGGCGTGTTCGGTATCTCGGCGGCGTCGAAGGCCTACTTCGACAAGCCGGTCGAGCAGCTGTCGGTGGCCGAGGGCGCGGTCCTCGCGGCCACCATCCAGCAGCCGTACGGCCTCGACCCGTCGACCAACCCGACCGGCGCCGAGTCGCGCTGGAACTACGTCCTCGACGGCATGGTCAGCGCCAAGACGCTCAATGCGAACGAGCGTGCGGCGCAGAAGTACCCGCACGTCGTGCCGCTCTCGGAGGTCGACAACGGCAGCCAGGGCAGCGGGACCAACGGCCTCATCCGGGCGCAGGTGGTCAAGGAGCTCGAGGCCAACGGCATCAAGGAGCAGGTGCTCAACACCGAGGGCCTGCAGATCACCACGACGATCGACCCGCAGGCCCAGCAGGCGGCGGTCGACGCGGTGTCCAAGAACATGGAGGGCGAGAAGCCCGAGCTGCGCACCGCGGTGGTCTCGGTCGACCCGAAGAGCGGCGGCGTGAAGGCGTACTACGGCGGAACCGACGGTGCCGGATACGACTTCGCGCAGGCCGGCCTGCAGACCGGTTCCTCGTTCAAGGTGTTCGGCCTGGCGACGGCCCTCAACGAGGGCATCCCGCTGTCGAAGATGTACGACAGCGGTCCGCTGACCCTCGGCGGCGTCACCATCAACAACGCCGAGGGCGAGTCCTGCGGCACCTGCACCATCGCCGAGGCGCTCAAGAGGTCGCTGAACACCAGCTTCTACCGGCAGATGCTCTCCATCGAGAACGGTCCGGACAAGATCGCGGACATGGCCCACAAGGCCGGCATCCCCGAGCAGATCCCGGGCGTCGCCGGCACCAGCCTCCAGGAGCCGAGCGGTCGTTCCGAGAACGGAATCGTGCTGGGCCAGTACCAGTCCCGCGTGCTCGACATGGCCTCCGCCTACGCGACCCTGGCCGACTCGGGTGTCTACCGCGCGCCGCACTTCATTCAGAAGGTCGTCACCGGCGACGGCACCGTTCTGCTCGACCGCGGCGCCACCACGGCACCCGGCGAGGCCAGGATCAAGCCGGCCGTCGCGGACAACGTCACCGCGGCGATGCAGCCGATCGCCGCGTACTCGCGCGGTCACGGACTGGCGGGCGGCCGTCCGTCCGCGGCGAAGACCGGCACCGCACAGCTCGGCGACACCGGCCAGAACAAGGACGCCTGGATGGTGGGTTACACCCCGTCGCTCGCGACCGCGGTGTGGGTCGGCACCGAGCAGGGCGTGCCGCTGCAGAACAGCTGGGGCGGTCTGATGTACGGCTCCGGGCTGCCGTCCGACATCTGGAAGGCGACGATGGACGGGGCCCTCAAGGGCTCCCCCGTCGAGAGCTTCCCGACCCCGGAGGCGATCGGCGGCCAGGCGGGCGTGCCGGCGTACACCGCGCCGTACACCCCGCCGAAGACCACCGCACCGCCGACGACCACCAGCGGCCCGCGGCTGACGATCCCGCCGATGGAGGTCACGCAGACCCCGGTCGAGATCCTGCCCGGCGTCACGATTCCGATCCCGGGGATCAAGCCGGCACCGACCACCGCGCCGGCACCGACCACCCAGGGACCGGTGCCCGGGCAGCCGTACGCGGGTCAGGACGACGGCGCCGTCTCGGTGCCCGGCAACAGGCAGGGTGCGCCACGCTGACGCCGCCGGGGGCGGGTCGGTAACGTCGCCGGGGTGGCCGATGACGACGAGGACAGCACGCGGGACGACGCGCGCCCCGGTGAGCTGATCGTGGCGTCACCCGCCCCGCTGGCGGCGGACCGGCGCTCGGACACCGAGCGGGATCTGCCCGGCCGAACGGATCCGCTCACCGCCCAGCTCAGCGAGGTGGTCGGCGGGCCGGTCGCGCGGCACGCCCTGGTCGGCCGGACCCGGTTCCTCACGCCGCTGCGGGTGGTCCTGCTGCTGGCCGTGGTGTTCCTGGGGCTCGGCTGGTCGACGAAGGCCGCGTGCATCCAGCAGGCGCCGAACGGGCCGGGCGGCGCGCTCGGTCTCGACTGGAGCGGGAGCAGGCAGTACACCGCGCTGTGCTACTCCGACACGGTGCCGCTGTACGGCGCCGAGCGACTCGACGAGGGCGCCTTCCCCTACAAGAAGTCGTGGGAGGAGACCGCACCCGACGGCACGGTGCAGCAGCGGTACATGGAGTACCCCGTGCTCGCCGGGCTGTACCAGTACGGAGCGATGACCGTCGCGAAGGCCTGGCACGGTGTCACCTGGTTGCCGGGGGCGTTGCAGGTGGTCCTCTACTTCAACGTCGTCGCCCTCGGGCTCGCGCTCGCCTGGCTGGTGACCGTGTGGTCGACCGCGGTGCTGGCGGGCAGACGGATCTGGGACGCCGCGCTGGTCGCCGCGTCGCCGCTGGTGGTCGTGCACGCGTTCACCAATTTCGACCCGCTGGCAACGGCTTTCGCGGGTGCGGGACTGCTGGCGTGGGCGCGGAAGCGACCGGTGCTCGCGGGCGTGCTGCTCGGGTTGGGCGGCGCCACCAAGCTGTACCCGCTGCTGCTGCTCGGACCGCTGCTGGTGCTGTGCCTGCGCGCGGGTCGGATGCGCGACTGGTTCCGGCTCACCGCGGCCGCCGCCGCGGCCTGGCTGGCCGTGAATCTTCCTCTGGCGCTGGCGTTCCCGTCGGGTTGGCGCGAGTTCTTCCGGCTCAACTCCGTGCGGGGGGCGGACCCGGACTCGATCTACAACGTGATCAGCTCCTTCACCGGATGGCACGGGTTCGACGGACTGTTGGCGCACGGCGAGAGTCCGGTGATCCTGAATACGGTGTCGCTGTTGCTGTTCGCGGCGGTGTGCGTCGGGGTCGGGTACGTCGCGCTGACCGCGGCGCGACGACCGCGGGTGGCCCAGCTGTGCTTCCTGCTGGTCGCCGGCTTCCTGCTGACCAACAAGGTGTGGAGCCCGCAGTACTCGCTGTGGCTGGTGCCGTTGGCGGTGCTGGCGTTGCCGCACCGGCGACTGCTGCTGGCGTGGATGACGATCGACGCGCTCGTCTGGGTGCCCCGGATGTACTACTACCTCGGGGTCGGCAACAAGGGCCTGCCCGAGCAGTGGTTCACCGCGACTGTCGTGGTGCGCGACCTCGCCGTCCTGGTGCTCTGCGTGCTGGTGATTCGGCAGATCTACCGTCCCGATCTGGACCTGGTGCGGGCGCGCGGGGTGGACGACCCGGTCGGTGGGGTCCTGGACGGCGCCGCCGACGCGCCACCGAGTTGGTTCCCGAGGTGGCTGCGGCCCGCCCACCGGCCGATCGCGTGGTCCGAGGCGGCGGTCCCGGTCTCCCCGCGCGGCTGAGCTGCACCCCCGTCCCGCTGCCGTGCCGGACGGCGGTCGCTACCGAATCCGGTTCGCGCTCACGGCGTTCCGACCGGGGAGAGTCCGCTCACCGGCGCGGGTGCGCGAGCGGGCGCCGGCTCCCACCGTGGTCGGGACCGCAGGAACACGAAGAACAGGACGACCAGCAACGCCGCGCGTCCCCACACCCCGAACTGGACGACGAGTTCCCAGGTGCTCGCGTTCGAGCCGGTGGACAGGGCGTGGAAGTACCGGAACACGCCGATCCCGATCGCCAGGTCGGCGACCAGGTATCCGGCGATCGCCGCGCGCGGGACCCGGACCAGCACCAGGAACGGCAGCAGCCACAGGGTGTACTGCGGCGAGTGCACCTTGTGCAGCAACATGAATCCGCACAGCATCGCCGCGCTGACCACGACCCACGGATAGCTGCCCTCGCGTTGGAAGCGCCGGTAGCCGAGCCACAGGGCCAGCGCGAAGGAGGCGGCGATCAGCAGCGGGGACGCGATCGAGACGAACTGGGCGTACGCGCTGGTGGGTCCCTCGACCGAGCCGAACAGCGGCCGGATGCCCCAGTACCAGACGGAGTTGGTGGTGATGTCGGCCTCGCGGGCGCTCTGGAAGGTGAACGACGCCCGCCATCCGTCGTAGCCGAGGACGGCGAACGGGAGGTTGATCGCGACGGTGGTGGCCACCGCGGCGCCCGCCACGATCAGCGCGCCCCTCGGGTCGAAGCGGCCGGTGGCGGACGGGGGTAGTTCGCGACCGTCGAGGCCCCCGGTGAACACGTAGGCGAGCAGCGGGAGCAGGAAGATGCCCGGATAGATCTTCAGGCAAAGCCCGACCGCCAGCAGCACCGCGGCCCCGGTTGCCCGCGTGCGCAGGGGTATCCGCTGGTAGTAGACGACCACGAAGGTGGCGGCGGTGGCGGCGGCCACCACCGGCAGCTCCCAGTTGTGGAAGCCGTAGAGGACCAGTGGCGGTCCGAGCGACCACAGCAGGGCGGGCGGTCCGGCCAGTCGGCCCAGCATCCAGGCGGTCGCCAGGCCGAACGGCATCAGGATCAGCGCCGAGTGCAGCAGGAACTGGGCGTCGTTGTGTGCGCCGATGGCCCCCAGCCACATCAGCAGGCCGCTGAGCACGGGGTACTCGACGGTCCCGCCGCTCAGGTTCCCGGCGCTGTCGATCGCCCCGTGGAGGTACGGGAAGACGTGGTTGTCGATGTCGCGGCCGATCCACAGGTACTGGATGTCGGAGTAGCAGACGCTGCTGTCCTTGATCCGGTCGAAGATCAGGCTGCGCCCGAGCCCGTCGTACGGTGCGCCCGCGCATCGGGCCTTGTTCAGGTACGCCAGCGCCAGCACGAACCCGCAGACGACGGTCGTCGCGACCACCGTGGGCGTGCTCGCCCAGCCCCTCGTCCGCATGGTTCCAGCCTAGGGGTCGGGACGGATCGCGGGGCTGCGCCGGGGTGCCGGCCGTCCTCGGGAAACGAGGCGATTTCGCAGGTCAGGGGCAGCTCGTGTAACCTGCAAAGGTTGCTGACGCAACGACCCTCCTGTCACGGATCGTCCGTGGCCGTTTTCACTAGTCCATAGGAGGTGATGAGGTCTTATGCGTCGTTACGAATTGATGATCATCCTGGACCCCAGCCTGGACGAGCGCACCGTCGCTCCCTCGCTGGATACGTTCCTCAACGTCGTTCGCCAGGACGGCGGCACCGTCGACAAGGTCGACGTCTGGGGTAAGCGTCGTCTCGCCTACGAGATCGCCAAGCACAGCGAAGGCATCTACGCGGTGATCGACATCAACGCGACCCCTGCCACCGTGAACGAGCTGGATCGCCAGCTCGGCCTGAACGAGTCGGTGCTGCGCACCAAGGTTCTGCGCCACGTCAAGTGATTTCTGTCTGTACCGGGCCTTAGGCTCGGCGCAACAGGATTCCACACACTGCAGGAGGAACCCACATGGCAGGCGACACCGTGATCACCGTCATCGGAAACTTGACGGCTGATCCCGAGCTTCGATTCACCCCCGCGGGGGCAGCGGTTGCGAACTTCACGGTCGCGTCCACGCCCCGCACCTTCGACCGGAATTCCAATGAATGGAAGGACGGCGAGGCGCTGTTCCTGCGCTGCAACATCTGGCGCGAGGCGGCGGAGAACGTGGCCGAGTCGTTGACTCGCGGTTCTCGGGTGATCGTCAGCGGACGGCTCAAGCAGCGGTCCTACGAGACTCGCGAAGGCGAGAAGCGCACTGTCGTGGAGCTCGAGGTCGACGAGATCGGCCCCTCGCTCAAGTACGCCACGGCCAAGGTCAACAAGGCCAACCGCGGTGGCGGTGGCGGTGGCGGTGGCGGGTTCGGTTCCTCGGGTGGTTCGGGCGGCGGACGCCCGGCTGCCAACGCCGGTGGCGGCGACGACCCGTGGGGCAGCGCCCCGCAGGCGGCCGGTTCCTTCGGCGGCGGTGGTGGAAACGACGAACCCCCGTTCTGATCCCAGCTCTCTGCGCCGGGATCGAGCGCGAACGAACATTGAGAAGTACGGAGAAGGACAATGCCGAAGCCGCCGCTGCGCGACAAGGTGATGAAGAAGAAGGTCTGCACCTTCTGCAAAGAGAAGAACACGCAGATCAACTACAAGGACACGACGCTGCTGCGTAAGTACGTCAGCGACCGCGGCAAGATCCGCGCGCGCCGTGTCACCGGCAACTGCGTCCAGCACCAGCGGGACGTGGCCGTTGCCGTGAAGAACTCGCGTGAGGTCGCTCTGCTTCCTTACGTCTCGACGGCTCGCTAAGGAAAGGGAAGACATGAAGCTGATCCTCACTGCAGACGTGGACAACCTCGGTGCGCCCGGCGACACCGTTGAGGTCAAGGACGGTTACGGCCGCAACTACCTGCTGCCCCGCGGTCTCGCGATCGTCGCCACCCGTGGCGCCGAGAAGCAGGTCGACGGCATCCGCCGTGCCCAGGAGGCCCGCGCGGTGCGCGGCCTGGACCACGCCAAGGAGCTCAAGGCCGCGATCGAGGGCCTCGAGGGTGTGTCGCTGACGGTCAAGACCGCCGGTGACTCGGGCAAGCTGTTCGGCTCGGTCACCGCGGCGGACGTCGCCGGTGCCGTCAAGGCCGCGGGTGGTCCGGTGCTCGACAAGCGCAGCCTCGAGCTGCCGAAGGCGCACATCAAGGCCACCGGCAAGCACCAGGTGATCGTGAACCTGCACCCCGACGTGGTTGCCAAGTTCCACCTGAACGTCGTCGCCGGCTAGTCCGACCGACCCGTTCACGGTTGGGCCCCCAGACTCCGGTCTGGGGGCCCAACTGCGTTCGGGGCAGGGGTGCGGATCCGCACTTCGGGTGGTGACCTGCGCATTGTGACCGGGAACTAAACGAGCGTCCATCTGGTGTCCTTTGTCACTGTGTGCCATTTCACATTGCGGAGAGACGTGAAATGCGCAACACGCCCGGCGGGGTGGCCGTGGGGACACGCCGAGCGACTTTTCATCCACAGGTGTGTGAACAGAAAAAGGCGGTCCTACCTGCGAATTGTGCAGATGTGATCCCGGTTATCCTCAGCTTGTCCCCAGGTGGTGAACAACCGCCTACTGGGGATTCCACAATCCATCCACAACTGTGTACACAAGCCGTGTTGTCCCGGGCGGCGCCTGTGCATAACCTCGTCGCGGGCGCGCCCACCGGCGGCCGCGCGGGGTCTCGATCGGACCCGGCGCGATGTTGTCGGTACGGGCGCGTATCTAGTGTGTACGGGGCGCACGACCGGGATCCCGGTCGGTGCGTCCGGGACTTGGCGGAGAGGACGGTTATCGCGTGGCGGTTGTCGACGATCGTGGGCACTCGGACTACCCGGAGCCGGACGAGCCCCCCCGGGAGGACTTCGGGCGCCAGCCCCCGCAGGACATGGCCGCCGAACAGTCGGTGCTCGGCGGCATGCTGCTGAGCAAGGACGCGATCGCCGACGTGCTCGAGCGGCTGCGTCCCGGCGACTTCTACCGCCCCGCCCACCAGAACGTCTACGACTCGATCCTGGACCTGTACGCCCGCGGTGAGCCCGCCGACCCGGTGACCGTGGCCGCGGAGCTCGAGCGCCGCGGCGAGCTGCGCCGCGTGGGCGGTGCGCCGTACCTGGTGACGCTCACGCAGACGGTGCCGACCGCCGCGAACGCCGGCTACTACGCCGAGATCGTCGCGGAGAAGTCGATCCTGCGCCGACTCGTCGAGGCCGGCACGCGGATCGTGCAGTACGGCTACGCCGGCTCCGAGGGCCAGGACGTGGCCGAGGTGGTCGACCGCGCGCAGGCCGAGGTGTACGACGTCACCGAGCGGCGCACCAACGACGACTTCGTCCCGCTCGAGGAGCTGCTGCAGCCCACGATGGACGAGATCGACTCCATCGCCAGCCGGGGCGGCCTCTCGCTCGGCGTGCCCACCGGGTTCACCGAGCTCGACGAGGTGACCAACGGCCTGCACCCCGGGCAGATGATCATCGTGGCGGCTCGGCCTGGCGTCGGTAAGTCGACCATCGGAATGGACTTCATGCGGTCGTGCTCGATCAAGCACGGCATGGCCAGCGTCATCTTCTCCCTGGAAATGGGAAAGACCGAGATCGTCATGCGCCTGCTGTCGGCGGAGGCGAAGATCAAGTTGTCCGACATGAAGTCCGGCAAGATGAACGACGAGGACTGGACCCGGCTGGCGCGGCGGATGAGCGAGATCAGCGAGGCGCCCCTGTTCATCGACGACTCCCCCAACCTCACCATGATGGAGATCCGGGCGAAGGCACGCCGGCTCAAGCAGAAGCACGACATCAAGCTGATCGTGCTCGACTACCTGCAGCTGATGAGCTCCGGCAAGAAGGTCGAGTCGCGTCAGCAGGAGGTCTCCGAGTTCTCCCGAAGCCTCAAGCTACTGGCCAAGGAACTCGAGGTCCCGGTGGTCGCGATCTGTCAGCTCAACCGTGGTCCCGAGCAGCGAACCGACAAGCGCCCCATGGTTTCCGACCTCCGCGAGTCCGGCTCGCTCGAGCAGGACGCCGACATGGTCATGCTGCTGCACCGGCCCGATGCCTTCGAGCGGGACGACCCGCGCGGCGGCGAGGCGGACATCATCCTCGGTAAGCACCGCGGTGGTCCGACGGCCACGATCACCGTTGCCCACCAGCTTCACTACTCGCGCTTCGTGGACATGGCGCGGGGGTAGCAGCTGCCGCGTCGAAAGAAAAACGCTGAATGAATGAATGCTGCAATGCTGCTGCTGCGGCGGCCTGCCGGGGCCGCCGCCGGACCCCCGGGCGGCGCGTGGTCGGGGTTGGGTCCGGCCCTCGGTCGCCTGGTCCGCGGGTGTGTCGGGTAACCGTTTCGGGAAGCGATTAACGCTTTGGGCTGCAGAAATAGGATTGTGGGGGTTTTGCGGTGGTGGACCGTTTTGCCCTTTATCGTCGCCGGGTAGTGCGGGTCGGGCAACGGGCCGGTCCCGTCGACTGGTAGAGGAGACAATGTTGATGGGTGGACTGGTGCGTGCGAGTGGGGCGATGCTCGCGGCGCTGACGATCGCTACGGGTGGTTTGGTGCTCGGTGCTGGGACTGCGGCAGCCGAGGCGAGCAGCGACTACCTCGCTCCTACCTGTACGGCGGACCATACCGCGTGGAACCAGATATACGGTATCGACCTCCTTACCGGCTCTCTCGGTGGCGACTGCAAGGGCGCCTGGTTTGAATCCCAAGTGCCAGTCGGCAACGCCGAGCTGTATTACCGCGGAACCGACCGCGCCGAGGTCGGCCAGGTAATTAATTTCAACGTCAGAATCCAGTTGGTGGATCCGAGCCTCTCCGACGTGGTCGTCACGAGTATCACCCACCACGCTCCGACCGGTTACGAGTTCCTGAGCGTCTACGGCGGGACGAACTCCTTCGAGCCGCCAACTTCCGAACTCCTGCGCCCGGTCGTCGCGGTGGATCCTGTCGCTGGGGACGTCACCCTGACGGCGCCCGATGGGGGCTGGCCGATTCGGAAGTCCACCGGCAAGAGCGGATACATTCAGCTCAGCCTGACTTACAAGGTGATCTCGGTTGATGGTGACAGCACCAGCGGGATCAAGTTCACCGGCACCGACGCCCCGGCATCGGGGGATTGGATGGCGACGGGGGACACGCGGGGGCTCCAGAACTCCGTGGGGTCGCTCGGCAGTCTCTACGAGCCTCTACCGTCGCCGATCTGGACGGTGTTGCCCGGCTCCTCCGACGGTTCCTCTTCCTAACCGCTGACTACCGGTCGAGGGGCTCGTGGGTCTCCTCGGCCGGTTCGGAGCGGGTGTCCCGGGACCGCGCTCGGTGCACGACTCCCGCGACCGCGGTGACCGCGAGTATCGACGAGGCGGCGACCATGCTGATCGTCGAGCCGGTCCACACGCCCACCCAGTCGTAGTCCGCCGACCTTTCCGGCGAGGAGAGTAGCCAACTCGCTGTGATGCAGGCTGATGCTGCCTCCGAGCGCGGGTACCTCGAGATGCAGAACCACAAGCCGGACACGATCGGGGTGGCTCTCACCGATTCGCCGGTCGCCTTGCTCGCGTGGATCACTGAGAAGTTCAAGGCTAGGGACAGCAGCTATCCCACTCCGGACGAGTCGGTCGACCGCGACCAACTCCTGGCGAACGTCACCTTGTACTGGTTCACGCGCAGCGGTGAGTCAAGCGCCCAGTTCTACTACGAGGCGCAGCATTCCACGGTCGAACCCGCTGTGTTCGCGCCCGTCCCGACCGGGTGGGCGGTCTTCGACACCCACCCACTCATGCGCCGCGTCATGAACCCCACCGGAGCAATCGCCCACTGGAGCGAGTACGCCGAAGGTGGCCACTTCCCCGCCATGGAACAACCGACCTTGCTCGCAGACGACATCCGCACCTTCTTCCGCAGCATCCGCTGACCAGAACTGCAGGCAGCGACGTGGCCGACGCTTCTCTCGTTCGGGAACGGCGGCCACGCCAAGAGCCTTGCCTGTGGACCAATGCCCACAGGCAACAACGTTGATCATGGGCGGTGCACCAGTCGTCGAACAGCATCCAGGTAGGCCGATCTACTGCTTCATCAACACCCACACGCCGGACCACCGCCGGACAGTGCGCGGCTCTTCTGACACGCAAATGCCAGAAGGCGACAGCATACGCCCGCAAAACGCCAGGTGGCAGTGCACGCGACTTCTGAAACTGACACGCTATTCGTCGGCCCCTCCACTCGGCCGTCCTGTTTGACGGTCGCCAAACAGGACGCCTGTGGTTCGGTTCGCGACCTTCCGGAGCTCTGGTAAGGAGGAGTCATGAGCTTTCTGTTGGGCATTGCCGGCATGATCGGGTTCTTCGTGGTGCTCGATCAGGTGGCGGTGTGGGCGGAGAAGCGGGGTTGGATCCACTGGCGCCGGATGGGCGGAGGAAACGGCGGGGCAGGATTGTTCAACGCCGCACAAGAACTGATCACGCCGTCCACCAGGCATGCGGTCGAAGAGCAGCATCGACTGCAGACGACGCGACTCACCCACAGCGCCGACGGGTCACCGTTCACCCTCGACGCCGACCGCAGTGTCATTTACCTGCACCGCAGCGCGACCCCTACCTTGCGTGAGACCGATTCGTCCTGACACTTCATCGGTTACGGCCCGGTCCTCCACCCGCAGGGGTGCAAGACCGGGCCGGTTCCGTTGGCGCAGAGCACTATCCGTTGCCGGCCATGCTCGGTTTGCGCCAGCGGTCCGGGACCAATGGCGCAAACGGATCCGCATGCGGCGAGATCAATCGGCCGCGGTGCTCCAGCGGGCGGTCGATGTCCCTGCGCTCTGCGAAGTCCCTCTCCCCGGATTCGATGCGGTCAGCTCGTCCGGCTACTGACTGCGCCAATGCGGAGGAGCGGAAACGCCGGTGGGAAGACGTGTGTCGCCACTACCTCGGGCGGCGTTGACCTGAGGTTGAGTGACGTACAACGCTGCCGAGAGATCGGCGCCCTCCAGCCTGGCATCGCGCAGATCCGCTCCGAGCAGGTCCACCCCGGTGAGGTCGCTTCCCCTCAGATCCGTGGCAATCAGACAGGCTCCGCGCAGGTCCGCACCGCACAGTCTGCGTGCTCGCAGATTCGCTCCGGCAAGGTCCGCCCCGGCGGCGAGGCGCGGGTCCTGATGGCCGACCTCGGCGAAGTAGGAAGCCCGAACTTCCTCACTGATCTCCACGAGAACCGCCCTGACCGCGGAGTGCAGGACATCCATCTCGACGGAGAACAGTTCGACCAGGCCGCCGCGAGTCAGCGCGGCAATGGTGGAGGCGAATTCACGGGCTTCGCGGGCAGCGTCCGGGTCGTAGGTGCGTTCCCGTGCCTCGGACAGATACCACAGCATCTCGTGCAGCTGTTTCACGATCTTGAAGGCGGAGAACATGCGCTGCTGCGTATCAGGACGCTCACGCCAGCTGACCCCGGAGAACAAGCGCTGCGATACGGCCTGTCCCGCACCGAAGCAGTCGAAGACCGTGCAGCCACGGAAACCCTGGGACCGGAGTCCCTCATGGACAGTGCATGAGAAATCCGACTCGAGGTGCCGACATGGCGAGCCGGCAGGCTTGTCCTCGGCGAAGTCCACTGATCGTGAGAATCCGAAGGCAGTGCAGCACAGAGCGAAACAGTTTCCGCAGTCGGCGCGCAGATCCTGGCGTCGCGGAGGCGCCGTCACTGTGGTCATCGCAGGACCGCCGGTTCATCGAGGCGGAGGACGAACGGGCACCGCGGATGCGGCATTGATGGGTGTGTCGATGACATGGTGAAGTGAGCTCCAAGTGGGGATTCCAGTGCAGGACAGGAGGCGGGAACCCGACATCGGGTTCCCTCTCGGGGCACACGGAATCACCACCGCGCGTAGGCGCGGCGCACGATCATCGCGAGGGGGCTGGGTCACAGACAAGTTTTGTCGATGCACGCAAAGTACCAACTCGTGCACGACGATCTGTTGCCGGTCGCCTCTCTCAGTGACGCCTCTCGAACACGTGTCCTGTTTGGCGGTCCTTGGGTTCATACGGTGATCGCAAAACAGGACACGAGTGTTGGGCGCCTTCGGGCGTGATCGTGAGGTGAAGTTGGCGCGGTCCAGGTGGCGTCTATTGCAGCTTCGCTCGTCGCCTTAATGGCGGTGCGCCGAGCAAGAACCATGCCGCTGGTCCGATCAGTGGCAGCACGATGACGAGCGCGGACCACCAGAACTTCGATCCGGCGCCGTCGTGGCGGGTGCGAAAGATCGAGACCAGTGCCGCGACGGTGAGTAGGGCGTACGCGAGCATGATCAGCGTCGCTTGGATATCGAAGCTCAACGGCACCGTCGGGTTGTGGTCCACGTAGAAGCCCCTTCGGACGGATGTCTACTGGACGCTATCGGATGGTCTTGTGGCGAGTGGCCTTGTGAGGTGCGCACAGATTCATCCGGTCGTGGCTTAGGCCCGCAGGCCAATCGTCATACAGGACACCAGATTCACGACTGTTCGTTGCGATGACGGATCAGCCCGCAACAAACGGTAAGGGAAGGCCTGCAAACCCTGGTTCGTCTCAAAATGTAGGGCGATTGCTGTCTCATTCGCGTTGTTTTCCGAGGCACTCGTCTCAGATCTCCACGTCAGCGGCACAGCTGCCGTGTCGACTTGCAGCGAAGATTAGCGAAACGCGACGCTAGTTCAACTAGCGCGGTTCGATGCGATCCTGGGCTCTACCTGCGATGTCTACGGTCAACTCGCGTCCGATGTCGGGCGAGGAGTACTGCCGGATCCCTGCAGTGTCCGGACACGAACGCGTCGTGTTCCTGGTGTGGGACTGACGGTCGCCGCCTTCACTCCATCTGACTCCAGGGGCGTGGCCCAGCAACCCGACCATAATCGTGTCATGAGTGTCCCCGCGCCTGAATCCCCCTCGTTCGAGCATGTCGACTTCGAGGCACTCGCTTCGTTCCGTTTCCCGGACGGCGGCGGGTACCCCCGGAGCTACCGCGAGTTTGTTCGCTCCTGTGGGTGGGCCCGCACGTTCGGCCTGTGGCTCATCTACCCGCCAGTGCAACCCGGTTTCGCAGACGGGCGGGCCCGTGCAGCGAACCTCACCGAGCACTTCCACACGGTCTTCCGCGACGGCGAAGAGGAGGAATTCGACTGGATGATCGAGCCCGACGGTAGCTGGCACCTCGCCGAACGACTCGAAGTCTTCGGCTGGAGCGAGAACGGCGACCTTCTCCTCTGGGACGTCGCAAGCCGCAATGCCGACGAGGAGTTTCCGGTGTGGGAATCGCGCGGCATGAACACCCTCCACCTGCTCGGCTCGAGCCTTGACGAGGCGCTTCTCGAGCTGCGCGAGCGCTCCGAGGCCCAAGTCGTTGAGCCACTGAGACCTGCCCGTCTCTGACCCACAGCTCATCCGGATCCGCTCGAGGCTGAGATCCGCCGGGACGCCACCGCGACCCGAGGCGCTCCGGCGTCAAGCAGCAGCGCCTGCAAGCCGCGGACACGTCCACGTCGCGCTGCACCCCGAGCGCTCGCTCACCCCGCGTTGACGTAGACCTGAGCCACAGAGCCAGAAGCGACTGCGCTCACGCGCCAGGTCTCGACATCCTTCCCGGCATCGAACACGAGCGTCGGCGCCGTCGCTGGCACCTCGGGCAGAGGTGCGAACCGCGGTTCATGAAGGCCTCCCGCACCCTCGGCGGGCCGCAACGCGGGCACGGCTTGCCGGCGCGCCGGTAGGCGCTCAGGGAGTGCTCGAAGTACCCGGATGCCCCGTTGACGTATGACCGCAGGGTCTGCCCATCGCCCCCCCCGACTGAACACAGCCTTCTCAGCGGTGGTCACACATGGCGAAGATCGATGTCCGAAAGCGACTTGGGTAGTACGGGATTGGACGAGATGCACTTTCTACGTTCGGTTCGCCAGGTTTGCACGTGTATGCCAGCGTTGCTCAGGCCACTGAGCTGCTGGCCTGGGCGATGAGGTGTTCGACGAGCGTTATCAGTACAGACTTGCACGACTCGCGATCACGAGCGTCGCAAAGTACGACCGGGGTATTGGTGTCGAGGTCGAGTGCCTCGCGAACCTCATCGGTTGTGTAGGCATAGGCGCTGTCGAAGCAGTTCACCGCGATCGTGAACGAGACACCGCGCCGTTCGAAGAAGTCGATGGCGGCGAACGAGTTCTCCAACCGACGGGTGTCTGCGAGAACGACGGCGCCGAGAGCCCCGCGCGCCAGTTCGTCCCACAGGAACCAGAACCGGTCCTGTCCAGGCGTGCCGAACAGGTACAGAACTAGGCTTTCATCGAGGGTGATACGACCGAAGTCCAGGGCCACGGTGGTCGTGGTCTTACTCTCCACGCCCGACAAATCGTCGATGCCGGTGGACAATTCGGTAATCGTTTCTTCGGTACGCAGTGGTGTGATCTCGCTGACGGAGGACACCATAGTGGTCTTGCCGACTCCGAAGCCGCCGGCTATGAGGATTTTGACCGAAGCAGCCAGGTCGGCTGAGGACGCATTGTCATGCATTGTGGTCTACAGCTTTCGGATTCCGTCGAGTACTGCTTGCAGGATGTTCAGCTCGCCGATCCCGGCAATGTCGTTGTAGGAGTCGCTGCTGGCGGGAGCCCGGAAGTTCAGCATTCCCTCGGCGATGAGATCACCGACCAGGATTTTGGTCACCGCCAGAGGCAGATTCAGGTGCGCCGAGACCTCCGCCACCGACTGCGCAGTACGGCACAACTGAACGATCTCCGCGTACTCCGTTTCGATGTGCTGCAGCCGCGGAGCGGGGGACACGGTCGCTACGAGCGTGAGCATGTCGAGATCGTGTCCCGCGCCCATCGTGCGGCCCCGCGTGACGGCGTACGGGCGGACCAGGGGACCGGCCGCATTGTCGAACCACGATTGGCCTATACGTGTCACCGCAATCTACGCTCCCTGCTCGGCCGCACCGACACGAGCATCGGTGGACAGGTAGCTACCGACACGCTGCACAGTCAGATTCATCTCGTACGCGACCATACCCAGATTCGCGGTGTCGACGGCTTGCAATGCGATACATGCGTTGCTTCCGGCCGCCGTCACGAACAGCACCGCATTCTCGAGTTCGATGACGGCCTGGCGCACGGCGCCGCCATGAAAACGATTCCCCGCGCTGCGTGCGAGCCCGTACAGGGTGGCGGACATGGCGCCGAAGTGCTCGGCGTCCTCACGGCTCATGGACGTGGATCGGCCCAGCAGCAGCCCATCGGTGGAAAGCACGACTGCGTAGCGCACCCCGGCAAGACGATTGACCAGATCGTCGAGAAGCCAGTTCAGATCACCTGAGTTAGAAGTCGTCACCTTCACCTTCCATCACCTTCCATTTCGTCCCTGGTTGCAGACCAGGGCGGCGGTTCCGAATGCCGAGCCTGCTGGGTACCGTATGCGATGGCGGACATGAGATCTCGCGCTTGCTCCGCCGATCGTTGCGGCTCCTGAGCGTCCGCCTCGAGTTGATTGTCGTGCGCCAGTTCTGGTGCCAGACTGGCCTGCCGACGACGGCGAGGCAGGTGTGGGCGACCGTCACCGCCGTTGTCGGGCAACGGTGGTGGGGTGAGCGACTCCGGTTCGACAGCGGGGGTCGGCGGCTCGTGCCACGGGGTTGCCACAGGAGGCTCCGTGTACTCGGTGTGTGGCGCGCTGTCGATGTGCTCGAGGTGTGCCCACGCCCGCGGCGGGGCCACCGACTGCGCTGGCTGTTCGGTGGGAGGCGCTGGAGTCGGAGGTGCCAGCGTCGCGACACCCACTGCGGCCGAGACTGATTCGCTTGATTCGGATTCCGGCATCGCGCTGGCAAACTGCAGCTCGGGTCGAGGTCCGGCGATCCGATCCGGCACATGGCCGGCCATAGGTGTCGCATCGGCGGCGACCACCGAGTTCGGCACCAGCACGATGGCGCGAATGCCGCCGTACTCGGATTCGGTTAGCTGCACACTGATTCCGTGCCGTGCACCCAGCTGCGAAACGATGAACAAGCCAAGGCGCGAAGTCGCCGAGAGCGTATCGACGCCGAAATCCGGTGGATTGCGGAGCATCTCGTTGACGCGTTCGAGTTCTTCGACGGACATTCCCATGCCCTGGTCGGTAATCTCGATCGCGACCCCCTTGCCGACCACGTTGCCGCTCACTTCGACGCGCGACTGCGGCGGGGAGAATGCCGTCGCGTTGTCGACCAGTTCGGCGAGCAGGTGGATGAGGTCGGCGACCACGTTGCCGACGATGAACACCTGAGGCATGCGGCGGGTGTGTACCCGCGTGTAGTCGAGGCTCTCGCCGACCGCGCTACGCGCTAGATCGACCAGTGGCACCGGACTCCGCCACTGGCGGCCGGGCTCGCCGCCACCGAGGATGATGAGGTTCTCGGCGTTGCGGCGTTCGCGGGTCGCCAGGTGGTCGAGACGGAAGAATGTCTCCAGCATGGCGGGATCCTCTTGGCTCTGTTCGGCCTCGTCCAGGACCTCGAGTTGCCGGTGCACCACCATCTGGCTTCGGTGGGCGATGTTGAGGAACACCGCGCGCACGCCCTCGCGAGTGCGGGCCTCGGCGACCGCGGCGGAAACAGCCGCCGTGTGTGCACGGTTGAAGGCCTTTGCCACCGCACCGATTTCGTCGTCACCGAAGTCCAGGTGCGCAGCTTTGGGATCGATGTGCTCGCCCGCGCCCAGCTTGCGCATGGTTTCGGGCAGTTCGACCTCTGCCAGGTCCAGTGTTTCCTTGCGTAGGCGCGTGAGTCGCCCGATCAGTCGGTTGGCCAGCCATAGCGACAGCAGGAACGCGACGAGCGCAAGCGCGAGCACAGCGGCACCCGCCCACAGTGAGTTCGCCGCGGTGCGCTTGCCCTCGTCGGCAGCGATCTGGTTCGCATGGTCGTTCAGGCCTTTCCATGCGCCGATCACGCCTTCAGACAGCCGGTCCTGCGCGGTATTCCACTCGTCGAAGGTCACTGGCGGTGGCGGGACGTCACCGCTTTTGTCCGCCTTCGGCGGATTGATGAGGTAGTCCTCCATCGCGGCCACCTGCTGCCAGTCGGGGGACGCCAGTGCCGCCCGGATCTTCTCGGCTGCTGGATCGGCGCCCAGGTCGGCGGCGAGCTGCGGAAGTGCGGTCCGGTAGGACCCGACCAGATTTCGATAGTCGTTGCGCAGTGGACCTCTGCCGAGCTGTCCCTGTAGTTCGGCAGCGGTGAGCGCGGCGGAACGTGACATTCCCTCCATCGCGTGCAGGATGCGCACGCCATTGATGAGTGCGACGCCGACCTCGGCACTGGGCGCGTTGGAGGTGATGAGGTTGGTGCCGAGCGCGACTGCATCGAGAATGGTGTTGTAGAGGGCGTATGTGTCCTCGATCGGCATTCTTCCTGCATCGATCTGACCGCGAATCTGGGGCAGGCGAGCAATCAAGGTGTCGAATCCACCCGTGTCGGCACCCATGGTGCCCTGCGACGCGCTCTGCAGCCTTGATGAGTAGGGGGCCAGCTCTGCGAACGCGGTGTCGAGCTTGTTCCGTGCTGCGGCGAGCGCGGCCGGATCGCCTTGTTCACCGGACAGATGCCACAGCGACAGCATCCGTTCCTGCTCTACCCCGGCAACCACGTCGGTAGCGTGGCTCACGGCATCCCGGTTCGCTGCCGCCCATTGTTCGGACTGCCGGCCCTCACGTATCAGGTATCCCGCTGTGCCTACGCCGATTCCGAGCAACGCCAGGCTTGGAACCAATGCGATGGCCAGGATCCGGGCTCGGATCCCGAGGCGCACTTTCAACATCGGGGGAATATAACTGTTCGAATTTCTGACGTTTACTTCGGCCTCGCTACCCCGATCCTTCTCGATTGGGCGGGGCCGCTTGGTGTTTAACGCTATTCTCGGGCGGGTCGAGGGGATTGCACGGCCAACGAATTCTGCTAGTGGTAGTGCTTCCAGAAACGGCATAGAGCGGGTTGCCGGCGACAGCGGCACCAGTTGTCGACTTGCAGCGATGATTGGCGAAACGTGCCGCCAGATCAACGAGGCGGCGCGAGTTCCCGTCCCCGGGTGATGGCAGGATCGGATGAATCAACTGACCAGCCGGTTCGCGGGGCAGCTCGACTTCGGCGACGACTCGGCGGCCGGTGCCGTGCTGCCTGCTGGGATAGACGGATTCGGAGCGGGTGCCTGGTATTGGATTCACGGTGAAGAGACGCTGAACCAGAGCGAACTCGACAAGGCAGAAGTCGCCCTGGGCGATGTGAGATCGTCACCGACGAGATCTTCCTCGACCATCTACACCTCGTCGGCATCGCGGTCAGCCGCGCGGCGACGGAGCGTGTCCTCACACTCGACTTCGCGATCGGCGCTGGCAAGCCCACCGACCAGCTGCTCGTCGCCGTGTGGGATCGGAACGACACCGTCACCGTCCACCACGAAAGCTGAGCCCGGCGTCCGGGACCCGGCCCGACCGAAATTGGCGATGTCTCTCGACGCCCCGAGACTCGTCGGCGCTTGTGACGCTGCTCGAGCAGCGTCACGTCGGGAGCTCTCCTCGTTCTTCCACGAGCCCGCGGAGGTACTCGGCGGTGTCCGGGCGAGCGGCGTCGACGGCCACGACGAGGCGTTCGCGGCGATCGTCAGCGAGCGCGGCGAGCGCGCCGATGAACTTCGGGAGCTCGTCCCTCCGACGCATGAGCAGCGCGTTGAGGAAGTTGGGCACCTCCCGCCAGCGCGCGCCGTGGCCGAGTTCCATGATCGCGAGTACTCGGTCGAAGTTGCTCGCGAAGTCCTTCTCGTTCGCCCATGCGCGGTCGACCCGACCGCTCTCGCGGAACGCCTCGGCTGCGGATCTCCAGTCCTCGGGCCAGTCGTCCGGGATCGGATCGAGCACCGGCGTCCTGTTCGTGCCGCCGAGTGCCTCGTGGATCGGTTCCCACTCATCGTCTTCACGGACCCAGCGGCCGAGCGTTCGGCGCACGAGCGCGCGCTGCGCATCGCCCCAGGTATCGGTCTCCGTGAGGAACGCGCGGCTCGCGTCCTCGCTGCCCGTGACGAACATCGAGCCGGTGCAGATGCTGTCGTGATCCCCGCGCGACTCCAGCCAGTTCGGCAGCACCCGGGCGGTGGCGGCTCCACACGTTGCCGGATCGGCTCGCGAGAGGACGCCGTAGGCGGCCTCGTAGATGCCGTAGTCGTCGAGCGGGTGCAACGACCAGAGGATCGCCTCGATGGTTTCCGCATCGACGGCCTGTCCGTCGAGGGCATCGAGCATCGCGAGGTACCGATTGATGCCTGCCTGCTGGACGGCGTCCTCCTCATCGCTGAGCGGCCCCGCCTCGTCCTGATGGATGCTGCCGCCCAGGCGGATAAGCTCGTCCCGCCACGCCTGATCGCGGCACTCGTCAGTCATCTCCGGTTCCGTCCTTCAGCAGCACCGCGATCGCCTGTCGGTCATACGGCAGGCCGACGCGCATGAGCGCCAGCCCCGCGTTGCCGACGTTCGTTCCCCACAACCGCTCGTTCGCCACCAAAGCCGCGAGGAACTGGCGCTGAGGCGCGCCGATGTTCTCGGGTACAGGTGGGTACTCACCAGGAACGAACTCGACCTCGGGGAACGCGGCACGAAGCAACGGTCCCCAGTCGTTGTCGGCTGTGTACGGGCTCGAAAGCTGCACTATCGCAACGGCCGCCGGCAAGATCGCGGCGAATGACGTTTCCCGTTGCAGGAGCGAATTCAGCAGCGTGAACCGGACGTGCATGGGAAAACTGCTCGGTCGCCGTTCGAACCACTGGTCGACCTCTTCCGGTTGAGTCAGCGCACGGACGAGTTCTTTCGCCGCTTCCCCAGAACGCGGCAGGCACAGGGCGGCACACGCGCGGATCGCGGGATCGGCGTCGGCGAGCCACCCGCTGACGTCGGCCCCGACGGTGCCGAGGGCGAGAACAGCCGCGGCTCGGTCATCACGCACCGTGGCGCTGTTCGCGAAGGAACGCAGCGCTGCGGCGGCTCGGTGCTGATACGGCGCAGTGGAATTGCAGTTCCAGTGCGCCAGTGCGCTCACCGCCCCGGCCTTGTGGGCGATGGCATCCGATCCCATCACCTGGAGCAGCCCCTCCATGACCGGGTCTGCCTGCTGCCGGAGCGCCGGGATGGCGTGAGTCATGAGCACACCCGCCACAGGCGACTCCCACGCCTCTTCCGATTCCTCTTCGTCGTCGGATGCAAGGGTCTCGAAGAACTTGCGTTCCTCCTCGGCGGAAGGCGGCACGGCCTCACCTTCGGACGCAAGCAGCTGCCCGGCCAGGGTCAGACTGTCGCCCGCCGCATCGAGGAAGTCCACCAGCGCGGGCAGGCGCGCTGACGCGGTCTTCCGGTCCGCGGCGCCGATCCAGAACGAGACGGCTTGTGCAACAGCGGCAACCGCGGGTGTCGCTGCCGGATAGATGGTTCCCTGATGCAGCACCGCGCTGTACAGATGCTCCATCGCCGTCGAGAACGCCGTCTCGTCGGCAGCCACCAACGCCTCCAAATGAGTCGGCGTGTCCGTCGCCACCGCATAGGCGTGGAACAGCCGGTCCCAGTCGTAGGTCTCGCTCATGCGACGTACTCCTGTTCATCACGCCGCGCCCGATCGATGTACTCCTCGGCCAGTGCAAGTGCACTGTCGTCGAGCGCGCGACCTGGCACGAAGAACGCCGCCTTCCCCGCCATGTTCCGAAACACGATGCCGTCCTTGACGCGCACCGCGCCGGAGACCGAATTCCACGGCGCGCGCGATGAACCGAAACTGCCATCCAACCCCAGCCCGTCCGCATCGATCCGCACCGTGAGTCGCGATCCGACACCCATGGCGTCATCGACCGCCTTCACGGCAACACGGCGAAGGATGCCCACGAAGACGACGAGCAGCAGCGCGAGGGCTGCGATCACCCCGAATGCGAACACCCCGATGGGGCGACCCGACACCGCCAACACGACGCCGACGGCCAGCACGATCGGGTACGTGATCATGCTCGCGATCCTCAGGCGACGCGACACCGCCGCATCGACGAACGCCCGCCGGACGGCCGCCCTGTCCGCGGCATCGATCGTGATGCTGTTCTCGAACACGGCGGCTTACTCGCTTCCCTGTATCCCCGGCCTGATGAGCGCCGCGCGAATCCGGTCGAACGCCTGCCGAGTCTCCGGCGACGCGAGGAAGTCGTCCAGCGGCGCCCCGCTCGCCCGGAAGTCCGCCTCCTCGAGCAGCGCGATACCGAGTGCAGCGATCCGCTCCGACGACCGTCCCTCCAGATAGCCGGCCCACGCCTCCAGCGCGGTGATCGCGCGCAGGAGATCCGGATCCATGTCGCCATCCGACAGGTCGCCCTCGTCGATCTCGACGATCCATGCCCGAAGCTGCTCGGCAGACGCTGTACCCGCTCCGTCGGCTGCAGAGCTGACGGCGCGTGCTCCGTCCTCCGTCAGCTCTGCTGCGGCCGCCGCTGCCACGCCGTCCGCTGTGAGGAGCTCCCGCGTGACCGCGATCCCGAACTCGACCTGCGCCTCGGCCGTGGCGTGGGTTGCACGCTCACGAACGAGGTTCTCGACTTCCTCGTAGCTGCTCACGCCGCGTCGCCTTCCAGGATGGGCGAGGTGGGCGCAGTCACCGGATTGCGGGCCATCATTCGTCGTCCTCACCTTCGGCCTGCCATGCAGCTTCAAGTTCTTCGAGCACAGCGGGTGGTATCCCCTCGACCCATCCGTTGGACTCCACGTATCCGCGGATGTCGACGTCATTCCCGGTGACGGACTCGAACATCACCTGAGGGATCAGCCATCCCGGATCGTCGTGTGCGCCGTGCGCTTCAGCCGTCCAGTCCTGGCCGGGGTGTTTCGGATTCCCGGTCGGCGTCGAGAGGTCGTTCGCCGGGTCGAACGACGCACCGGCCACCGCCAGGGTGCCGGAGGCGACCCGGGCCTGCAGTGCATGCAGGTTCGTCCATCCCACGCGATTGACCGGCGGGACATCGGCCTCGGTGCGGAACTTCTGGTAGTAGCCGGGCTGGGAGTACCAGTACAAGGCCGCGGCGGTGGCCCTGTCGAGCCGCGGATGTGCGGCCATCCACGCGATCAGTCCGGACTTGCCCTCGTAGTTCATCGCGCATGCCGTCACCAGCCACTCGGTCGCGGGCGCGCTCTCGAGGAACTCGCGCAACAGGCGCAGCTCCAGCTCGTCGTAGTCAACGCTCATAGCTCGGCTGCCCGATCGACCAGGGTGCCGTCCAGATCGAAGATGATCACATCTGCCACGGGATGATCATCTCGTGGTGCCTGGCCATGACAACCGGAGGGCCGGCATTCTCCCCCGGAAGTCTCGCTCGCGGATCGTCGTACAGGACAACAGATTCACGAACTGCTCGTTGCGATTACGGGTCAGCCCACACCAAACAGCACCTCGCGGGCGCTGCCTTGGGCCACTACCTGCTGCGCCGTCGCTACGGCCTGCTCGGGTTCCACCATGTGTGTGACACCGCAATGGGGGTCGGGACGTCCGCAGTGATCGCCGGCACGGCCTGCTTTGCCGTTGTCCGGATCACCGAGTCGTGCTTCCAGATCTCCGAAGCGGTGCGGCGGTCTCCCTGCTGGCTGGCGCACTCACTGCGCTGATCATGTTCGCGGTTGCTGTGAAGGCCATCGGGATCCCGGAAATTCGTCCTCCAGGAGGGTCGCCAAACAGGACAGCAAATTCTGGACAGTGGGATCCGGCTCGGCAGCTCCGGACGCCGGAACTTCTGCTCACCAGCGTTCAGAATGTGCACCCTCAGCCCAGGTCTCGGCGTTGCACAGCTCACAGTGCCCGGCCAGCCCTTTAAGTATGTAGTTAGTTACTAGTAACTTAGGGTTATGACTCGACGCCAACGGATGAGCGGACCGGACCGCAGGCAACAAGTCCTGCAGATCGCCGCAACAGAGTTCGCAGGCGGAGGCCTGCACGGCGCGTCGGTAGAGAACATCGCCCGGCAAGCCGAGATCACCCAGGCCTACGTCTTCCGAATCTTCGGGACCAAGAAGGCCTTGTTCGAAGAAGTGATGGTCACAGCATTCGACAGACTGACAGACGGAATGCGGGAAGCCGCCGGAGAAGCAACCGGACGCGAGGCACTCGCCCGCATGGGCGCCCGTTACAACGACATGCTCACCGACCGAACATCCCTGCTACTCCAACTGCAGGGCTTCGCCGCGTGCGGCGACCCGGACGTCCGAGACGCTGTCCGTGCCAGCGTCGCCCGGATGTGGACGGTCGTCGCCGACACCACCGGCCTCGACCCGGTGACGGTCAAGTCGTTCCTCGCATTCGGCATGCTCCTCAACACCGGAGCCGCCCTACAAGTCCACGACGTCGACGCGCCCTGGGCCGCCGGGATCACGACCCGTATCCAAGCCGGACTCTTCGACCACATCACCGACGAGACCAACAAATGAACACGCCAGCGAGCACGGCCGAGACACAAGAGCCGCGACTGCTGGTCCCCTCTTTGGTGTTCATCGCGCTCGTCGTCGCCGCGGTCGGCAGCCTCGGCGCACCCCTGATCACCAGCGTCGCAACCACACTGGATGTCTCCCTCGCCAGCGCGCAGTGGACCCTGACGATCACCCTGCTGGCCGGCGCCGTCGCCACACCGGTCCTCGGTCGTCTCGGCGCCGGCCCCCGCCGCCGCGTCACCATCCTCGCCACACTCGCGGTCGTCGTCGTCGGCAGCCTGCTCACCGCCGCACCACTGCCGTTCGCCTGGCTCCTCGTCGGCCGCGCCGCCCAAGGCGTCGGCCTGGGCCTGACCGCACTGATGATGGGCGTCGCCCGCGACCACCTGCACGAAGACCGCGCGGCAGCCACCATCGCACTGCTGTCCGTCGCATCCACCATCGGCATCGGCATCGGCTACCCACTGGCCGGGCTGCTCACCGAACTCGGAGGCATCCGCGCGGCCTACGGTCTCGGCGCTGCCGTGACCGCGATCGCGCTGCTGACGGCCTGGCGCAGCATCCCCACCCCACCCGCAGGCCGATCAGCCCGAGTCGACCTACCCGGCGCATTCCTACTGGCCGGAGGAATTCTCCTGGTCCTGCTCCTCGTCAGCGAAACCGGACTGTGGACCGGGCATCTCGGCCGGGCCGTCACCCTCGCCGTCCTCGCGATGCTCCTCCTCGCAGTCTGGATCCTCGCCGAACGGCGCGCCCCGGCGCCGCTGGTCGATGTCCGACTCCTCCGACATGGTGCGGTCGCTGGCGCCAACGCCGCCATGCTCGTCGGCGGTATCGGGATGTACCTGCTGCTCACCCTCATCACCCGCTACGCCCAAACACCCGGCGACGCCGGATACGGCTTCGGTCTGACCACCTTCGTCGCCGGACTCGTCCTGGTTCCGTTCTCCCTGCTCGGCTTCGTCGCCGGAAGGGTCACCCCCCGCATGCGTCAACGGCTCGGTGCGCCCACTCTCCTCGCGGCGGGCGCCCTCGTCGTTCTCGCCGCGTTCGCCGTCTTCGCCGGGGCCCGCTCGAACCTCGTCGACCTACTCGTGGCGATGGCAATCCTCGGCTTCGGTGTCGGTGTCTTCTCGGCCGCCATGCCCTCTGTCATCCTCGCCGTCACTCCGCAGAGCGAGACCTCGAGCTCCATGAGCGTCAACCAGGTCGTCCGCAGCGTCGGCTTCTCCCTCGGCAGCGCGGTCGGTGGCCTGGTGCTCGCCGCCGGTACCCCTGCCGGTGACCTGTTCCCCACGAGTGACGCCTACACCGCCGCGGCATGGATCGGCATCGCGGCGATGACAGCCACGGCACTGATGTGCACGGTGCTCGGCAGCCGATCCACATCCCGATAGCCGACATCTCGCTCGATGCAGCCCAGTTCGCGTGGTTTTCGCAGTCCACAGTACCGAGGTGAACTCCTGCGACTGGTTGCACGCGAGGCGCCGGGACGCACAGTTCGCGAGGTCGATGATTTGATGAAAAGTCACTGTGCCGCAGACGAAGTAAGGCTTCTGGATTTCATCTCCTGTGGCAGCATCTCTACGAGTCGGCACTAGATGAGCCGCTATCGGCGGATGGTCCTTCGGAAGGACTGCCGTGCCCCTGAATGCCACGTCGCTCCACATCGGCAGTCTGATTCGGCGCGATGGACGGGTGTCGGCCATGTCGGAATTTCACGCCGATCGAGTGCTGTTGCGCTCGAGTACAACGGGATCGGTTGTCTCGATCGACGAACCCGTCGACGAACCGCACACCAGCTTCGCTGACGAGCAACCTGCCGCGGGTGTGGAGTGCGCGGTAGTGATCGACAGAGGGGTCGGCGTACACGCGGCCCAGCAGGTCGGGATAGTCCGGATACCGCTCGGCGTGCAGCTCCGCCAGAACTCCTCCGGCCACGGCGGGCCGTCCGGCGGCTGATCGACTATGAATCCTTCTGATGTGGACGTCACCTGAAATGGAGTCGGATCACCGCTGCAACAGGAATGCCCATCGCCAGCGCAGGCCGACGTAGATGATGCCGGCGGGGCGTAGCAAGAAACCTTCGGAGGATGCCAGGAGGGAGGAGCGCAGAAGCTTTTCTCCTCGAAAGGGAACACAGCTATCCCTTCCTGACACCTCCGAAGGTACTTGCGAGCATCTAACTCAACTCGTATCAGCTGCTCTACGGGCGAGAGCTTGATCCGCGTCGCTCGTCAGCCCTTGCTGGCTGACTCGAGACTCGACCAGCCGGCGCCCTGACTGGATGCAGTATCCAGTCCGGTCACGGTCAGCGAGGTGAGGCCCGCCATGAGATTGACCAGTCCATTCCAGTAGGTCGCAAACACAGTTGTCATCCTCCTTTCTCAGGACAGGGAGTGCAGGAACGTGGTGAGGGGGCCGTTGATCCCCGTCCAGGTCTGCGCGATATTCGACATCAGATCTGCAGAGAATGCTTGGATTGGCATGTCGCTTCCTTCCTGTCAGAATCCGACAGACAATTGCAGGCCCACGAACCCGGCGCCCAGCAGCATGGGCAGCGCTTGCGTCACCGTCTGTCCCAGCGAGCCGGTTGACTCAGCTATCGATCCCATCGTTTCGTTCACCTCCCATCCGAGTAGCTATTGGTGGACATCGTGTTCAGGCTGTCGAGCGACCCGCCCACGGCGGGTATCACTCCAAGGCCCAAATTCAGTAACGCGTTGGCGAGGGCGCCGAGCATCGATTCTCCTTAGGGTGCGGTGAAGTAGAAGCCGTACGCCGAGTTCTTACTCGGGTGCTTGTGAGCGTTGAATACTGCAGAGTCGATGTGCGTCGACCCGCCGGTGGTCGCCGTCGCCCATGGGTTCGGACTGGTGATCGAAGCGGTGGGCGTGGCGTTCAGGACCACGTACGAACTGGAGAACTGCACAGCGAATGCCATGGCGGCGCTGCCGTTGATGCAGTAGCTGCCGTCGGCGCCGGTCGTGGCAGAGCCGACGCCGCTGGAGGTCGTGCCCGTGCTGTTCCAGAGCGTGCCCGTCACCGTGACACCCGAGACGCCCGTCGCCCCTGCCGGCAGTGTGGGGAGGGCCTTTCACGGAGCGCCGGTGTAGACGGTTCCACACATCTGGTAGTCCGTGGTGGGTGTTCCCTCGACTGCGGTTGCCGCCTGGGCGGTGCCGGCGAAGGCGAGGGCGGCCGCGGATGCGAGTGCTGCGCCGATGATTCCAGTCTTCTTGATCCCCATCGTGTGGGTACCTTTCATTGAAGCTATCGAATCTCGTGTTGGTAGTGCACCGTGCGGCTCGAGTGTGTGACCTCGGTTTGCACGCCCACCGGTCCGATGCCTCGGACCGGTACACCCCCTGTCGTCGAGCAGGGTGATTCGTGAGGTGCCCTTCTGTCCTGGCTGGCTGTCACGCCAAGAGCCGAAAGAGCTCCGGTTAGTGGATCATTCAGCGCTTCGGCTGTCCGACCGGCACGCGGGTCCGGACGGAGCCGCGGCACTCGATCGGTATCGAGATTCGCCGATTCCCTTTCCTTGCAAGTGAATTCACGGCCAGGGCCGTGGTGACCTGCGTCTCATGGGACTCCTCGATCTCGTGTGACGGTGCACGCGCGAAACGATCGCTTTCAGGTATGTGGTGGATCACTCGATCTCTGGGTGGGGAGGTTACTCACGGCTGGAGCGGCCTGTCCGCGGAATCGAATAAATAACCGGTCAACCGGTATTGAAAAGTTTGTCTACCCCCTCTGGCGCCTCCGGTGAACAGGGGATTCGTCCACCAGATCGATCGACGGGCGACCGGCCATCAATTCCCTGCTTTGGCCGCGATAATCAGAAAAAGGGGACAAAGGAGACACATCTGTCGTCGATGTGATGGGAAATGGAGCTATGCACCTGGTCGTGATTCACGCGGTTTGTTCGTAAGTCCCGGTCGAGTTGGGGGTGGTCGATCGGCCTTCAGATATCCATCCTCGGACGGACGGGGTCGGTCTTGCGCCGGACGGTGCACGTCATGTCGTAACTCAAGTCAAAACCCGGACGGTTGGCATGTTCGGGTCTACCCTCCGTAAAATGTTGCAGGCGTTGAGTTTTGAATCGACAGTTCCGAGAAGGTTCGTGCACCGGCAGTCCGTGTCCGAGGTCTACCTCACGGACAGTGTTCCTTCGGGCGGGGTCGGCCGATTTCGTCTCGGTGCCCAGTGGCCGCGTCAGCACGCCTTCTATCGAACGTGCACGGACCGCTACGACACGATGCTTCTGGCGGAAACGGCTCGGCAGTGCGCCATCTACCTAGCGCACATGCACTACTCCGTACCTCTCGCTCACCGGTTCACGATGCAGACGATGCGCGTCGAGTCGAATCTGGACAGGTTGACGGTCGGACCCCGCCCCGCCGACGTTGTCATCGACGCACGGGTGACCGAGCAGGCGCGGCGGCGAGGTCGACTGTCAGCCTTCAGTGTTGATGTCGACTTCCACATCGACGGTGAGGTGGCGGGGCGTGCGCTGGCGGCGGCGAACGTTCTCACGGTGGACGAGTACGAGCGAGTGCGGTGGAGCGGGGACCGTGCACCGTCGGTCGGTCTTGTCCCGCAACCGGATCCGGTCTCGCCGGCCGCGGTGTGTGCCCCGGACACTCTGGCAGTCGTCTTGGGTGTGCACCCCTCGGGCCCGGGCCGGGGGCGATGGCCGCTTCGGGTCGATCTGACACACCCCGTGTTGTTCGACCATCCGTCCGATCACGTGCCCGGCGCCGTTGTTCTCGAGGCGGCTCGCCAGAGCGCTCGGCTGCGTCTCGGGCGACCCTGCGCCGATGTCGAGTCCCTCGTGATGAGGTTCCGCCGGTTTCTCGAATTGGACGAGCCAACCATCGTGGCTACCACCCTCCGGCGCGACGAGGAGGACTGCGTCGGGGTCGAGTTCTCTCAGTGGGGCCAGACGAAGGTATCGGGCACCGTGCTCTTGTCTCCATCGACAGCCGGCCACGGTCACCCGGACGTCGGATCCCACCGCGCATGACGGTATCGATCGATCTTGTGCCGACGTCGGGGCGTGACGATCGCCGACAGAATGAACGTCAGCATCTGGTCGAGTCGAGCCTCGAGGTCGTCGCGCTGGGTGAGCACGTTCGACACGAGCTGGACTCCGGTGAAGGCCGAGACGAAGTAGCGCGCGAGTTCCGCGGGATCGACCGTATCGAGAACATCACCTTCTTCGATCGCGGAACGGAACACGGAGTCGACACCGTCGATCCAGTCGACATACGGCTGCGGTGGTCCGACGTCGGCGCTCATCTCGATGGTGAGGCGGATACCCGCGCGGACGATGGGATCCTCGACGATCTCGCGACCCATCTCGTAGCACAGCATCACCAGCTGTTCGAGGGCCGGTGCCTCCGTCTGCCGGATCCGACCGACCGCTGTCATCGAGATCGCATGCTGCTCCTCGATGACAACAGCAGCGAGATCGTCCTTCGACTTGAAGTGAAAGTACAGCGCGCCCTTGGTGACTCTGGACAGATCGACGATCTCGGCCAGGCTGGCGCGCTCGTACCCGGTTTCGTCGAACCGCTCGGCGGCGGCCTTGATGATCTGTTGCCGAGTCGCGATCGCTCGCTCCTGCTTGACCACTACGTCAACGCCCTCTCTTGTCGACTCCAGATCGGATATACCACGACCGCAGTCTCGGTCGCCGACCGTCCGGGCCACATCCGATGACGCCGGAATCCAGCGGGCGGAACAGCCACCTCGTTCATGTCGCAGTAATCGGGGCGTCCGGTTTCATCGGCGCAGCCACTCTACGGGCCTTGGTTGCAGCCGGCGGCGAGGTGACCGCTGTGGTGAGGCGCCCTCCGGCGGCCCCGCTAGCCGAGGTCCGCTACCAACAGGCCGATCTCGGTGACCTACGAACGCTGGTGCGAGCGTTCGAGGGTGTCGACGTGATCGTCCACGCCGCCGGATACACGGGCGCGGACGGGGACCTGTGCGAGCAGGTCAACTACGTCGGGACCCAGAACGTGCTCGCGGCGGCAGACGTCCACGGTGTCGAAGCCGTCATCAATCTCAGCAGCATCGGTGTCTACGGCCCGGGTCCGTTCACCGACGTTGTCGAAGACACCCGAGAACCGAATCCAGTCACAGCCGTCAGTGCCACCCGCGCGGCAGCCGACCGGATCGTCCGCGCCCACGGTGGCATCACCGTCAGGCCCGGCTTCATCCACGGACGCCGCGATCGCTGGTTCCTGCCTGGCCTCCGTCACATCCTCGGCAAGACACGTGCCTGGGTCGACGGCGGTGCCGCACTGCTGTCGACCATCTCCGTCGACGAGCTCGGCTCCCTGATCGCCGACGTGGCGCTGACCTGCTCCGTCGACGACAGAGGCGCCCTGTTTCACGCGGCCCATCCTGAACCGCACTCGGTGTTCGACATCGCGACGGAATTGGCCGGCAACGATCTAGTTGCCCCCGATGCCCGCTGCACATATGCGGAGGCGCTGGCCCACGCGGCTACGGCCGGCCTCACCGCCCGGCACATCGACCTCGTAGGCCGAGACCACACCATCAACCCGACCAGATTGTGGCACCGAACCGGACGAACACCAATGCCTGGCGCCGGCGCTGGTATTCGCCTGACTGATTCCAACTGGATCCGCCAGTGAGGATAGGACATCTCGGCCTGGCTTGAGACCTGGGTCACTGCACTCAGGTCGAGCGTGAAGCCATCCTTGAGGCTCCGATCACCACAGACGGATACGTCGGAAGGTTCGCCGGGGCACCCTTCGTGTGAGGCGGCAGGTCCACGCCCGCGGGACGGTTTCGGCGACCGGCTTGTTGATGCGAGGGAGCGCTTCAATATGCTGGGTGATGCGCACGTCGTAATCGACGTCGGTCGTGAACTGATCCACCGATCCAGAAGGCTGACCGGCGAGTGACCTGCGTCTCGTCCGGGCCGGCATCCAACCACCGGACGTGCCACACGAGCCGACAAGGCAGAGGAGCGCAGTGAGCACAGCGGAATTGGCACAGTGGAACTCCGAAGAGGCACTTGCGGAGGCGATGATCCCCATCATCGGCGGCCTGCACCGCAGGCATTCGGTGACCATTCTGCTGCACAGCCGCTCGCTGGTGAATAAGTCGGTCATCAAGATCCTGCGGACCCATCGCTTCGCCCGACAGATCCGTGGTGACGAGCTGTCCGTCGAGGAGACGTTCCCCTTCCTCGAGGCGCTGACCGACCTCGATCTGCGGCCCTCGAAGATCGACCTCGGCCTGTTGGTGACCGCCTACCACGCCCACGGTGGTGGAGCGCCGATCCCCGAGTTCGTCGCGGAGAGCCTCGCCGACCTTGTCGGTGGTGCCCAGACGAGCCCCGCGCAGCCCCAGGATGTCGTCCTCTACGGATTCGGGCGTATCGGTCGACTCGTGGCGCGACTCCTCATCGAGAAGGCCGGTTCGGGCAACGGCTTGAACCTGCGTGCCGTCGTCGTCCGGAAGGGCGGTGAGGACGACCTGGTCAAGCGTGCGTCACTGCTGCGCCGCGACTCCGTCCACGGTCAGTTCGAAGGCACAATCAAGGTCGACGACGAGAACAACACGCTCATCGCCAATGGCAACGTCATCAAGTTCATCTACAGCAACGATCCGACGAGTGTCGACTACACCGAGTACGGCATCGACAATGCGATCCTGATCGACAACACCGGGATCTGGCGTGACCGCGACGGGCTGTCGCAGCACCTCCGCCCTGGTGTGGCGAAGGTGGTGTTGACCGCGCCCGGCAAGGGTGACGTCCCCAACATCGTGCACGGCGTCAATCACCGCGACATCGATCCGACCGAGAACATCGTGTCGTGCGCGTCCTGCACCACGAACGCCATCGTCCCGCCGCTGAAGGCCATGGACGACGAGTTCGGCGTCGTGCGGGGCCACGTCGAGACTGTCCACTCGTTCACCAATGACCAGAACCTGCTGGACAACTTCCACAAGGCCGACCGGCGTGGCCGATCGGCGCCGTTCAACCTCGTTCTCACCGAGACGGGTGCGGCCTCCGCGATTGCGAAGGCGCTTCCCGACCTGAAGGCCAAGATCACCGGCAATTCGATCCGCGTGCCCACGCCGGACGTGTCAGTCGCGATCCTCAACCTTCAGCTCGGTCGCGACGCCACCAAAGATGAAGTGTTGGAGCACCTTCGCCAGGAATCGCTCACCGGAGCGTTGAGCCGGAACCTCGACTACACCGCGGCAACCGACGCCGTGTCGAGTGACTTCATCGGCTCGCGTGCGGCGTGCATCGTCGACGCGAACGCCGCGATCGTCGACGGCGACACCGCCATCCTGTACGTCTGGTACGACAACGAGTTCGGCTACTCATGCCAGGTCGTGCGTACCGTCCAGTACCTCTCGGGCGTGGAGTACCCGGTCTATCCCGCGACGGACAGCGCTGCCGTGGAGCCGAGCGGTTCGCCTGTCACTGCTCGGTGACATCGCCCCTGCGAGGGGTCGCCTGTCGGGGTGGATGCCGTTGCAGCAGAGGTGCGTTCGCCATCTGAACCCTCCTTGCGGTTCCGCGTCCCGTGAGGCCACTGAATCGGCGGGGCACCTGACCTGGTCCGGGAGCCCTTGCCGGCGTGTGCCTCGGCATCGAGTGCCGGCGCCGCTCAGGTTCCCGACAGGGTGATCCTTGGATTCCCGGTATGACTCCGGGCTATTTGTCCGTAGCGGCGACGCCTTGACGAAGGTCTCGTAGGGCGCGAACGGCGTCGTCGCGCCGGTCGAAGGGCACCAGGATGTGGTCGTGGTGGAAGCCCGCGAGCACGTTGCAGCTGATCCCCGCCCGTCCGAGTGCGGACGAGAAGGCCGCGGTCAGCCCGACTGCCTCGAGCGACGAATGGACGGTGAGAGTGAGCCAGGCAGAGACGAACTCGCCCGAGAGACCGTGGGCATCCGCGTCGCTGCGGCGGAGCACGAGCGTGACGCCCTCACGCTCGGCCACTGTCGCCTGAGCATCGGCAACGGCCGGATGGCTCGGATCGACGGTGGCGTAGACGTACGGTTCAGGTCGCACATCGACGTCGAGGGTGCGCAGTATCTGCGCGAGGTCGGTGAGCCCGCTGACCACGCCGGGTTCTCGGGAGTTGTTCGACGAGCGCGGTGGCGTTGGCATGGATCGGGCACTCCCCGTCTGTGAGGTAGTCGGGCACGCCGGGCAGCCTGTTCAGGCCGGTTGTCGGCGCTGCCGATCATCGCACGGAAGGGATATTCGGCGCCGCGTCGAGCGGAGACAATGGGGAAGGACGTCTTTGCGCGGCATCGCCGGGGGCGAATGTCGTGGAATACCTCGATAGTTGCAGGCCGGTCGGGCAAGTAATTTCGGAACCCACAGCTGTCGACTCGCGGCAACGATTGACGAAACGTGCCGCTGGGATCGACTGGGCGGCGTGAGTTCCCGTCCCTGATGGACGGCACGATCGGACCATGAATCAATTGGCCAGCCGGTTCGCGGGGCACCTCGATTTCGGCGACGATTCGGTGGCCGGTGCCGTGCTACCTGCCGGAGTAGCCGGATTCGGAGCGGGTGCCTGGTATTGGATTCAGGGTGGTGAGACTCTGACCCAAAGCGAACTCGACAGGGCAGAAGCCGGTCTCAGCGATATGCAGACTCTGGTCGCTGCGGCTTTCGCCGCTTTCACCGCGGAACTGACCGATCCCCGGTCGACGACTTCGTTGTTCAGCGAGTTTCATCGCGAGGATATCCCCGCAGAGATGGTGTGCGAGTTGTTCGACGTGGACACCCGTGAGGTGGTCACCGACGAGGTCTTCCTCGACCACCTAGTCCTTGTCGGCATCACGGTCAGCCCCGCGGCGACGGAGCGTGTCCTCGCACTCGACTTCGCAGTCGGCGCTGACAAGCCCACCGACCAGCTGCTTGTCGCCGTGTGGGATCGGAACGACACCGTTACCGTCCACCACGAGAGTTGAGCCCGGCGACCGGGATCGGGCACCGGTGATCAGCTGGGCCGCAACCCTGACAGGTCCCGTGCTCGATGCTGGGTGTGGTCCGGGGCAGGTGGGCGGACTTCTTTGGCGGGTGCGGACCAGCCTGCCTGTCGGTGGCCAGTGGCTGAAGTCAGCGTGGAGTTGATAACGGCCGGTTTCGAGGTGATCGACACAGTACCCGAACGGACGACAGGCCTCGCGGCGCTGTTACCGGCGCCGGCAAAGCACCCGAGTGGGAACGGTCAGTGCGCCGCGCTTTCCTTCTTCCGCTTGGGAATCAGGTGCATGACCAGCACGGCGATCGCGCCGACGACCAGTCCGACGAGAGCGGACGTCACGGTCCCGGCGGTCCAGGACAGCACCCCGCCGAGGCCGCCGTGCACGAGCTCGCCGAACCAGTGCTCGAGGTCGTGGAGGCGATCGGCCGGCCAGTGGAATCCGGCCTCGCCGACGTTGACGATGAGGATGTGGCCGCCGACCCACAGCATCGCGGCGATCCCGACCACGGTGAGCACCGACATCACCTTCGGCATCGCGGCCACGAGTCCGCGGCCGATCCGCTGACTGAACGACGACTTACGCCCCGCGAGAGCGAGGCCCACGTCGTCCATCTTCACGATGAGGGCGACTACGCCGTACACGAGGATGGTGATGAGGATCGCGACGACGATGAGAACTATCAGCCGGGTGAAGAACGGTTCGTCCTCGACCGACGACAGCGAGATGACCATGATCTCGGCGGACAGGATCAGGTCGGTGCGGATCGCGCCGCTGACCATCGCCTTCTCGTGTTCGGGCGAGCCCTGCGCCTCGGCCGCGCTCTCGTCCTCGTGGTGACCGCCGGTCAACGCCTCGTAGACCTTCTCGGCGCCCTCGTAGCAGAGGAACATGCCGCCGGCGATCAGCAGGTACGGCAGGGCCTGCGGCAGGAACTGGCTCAGGATCATCGCCACCGGCAGGATGATCAGGAGCTTGTTGCGGATCGACCCGATCGCGATCTTGCGGATGATGGGCAGCTCGCGCTTGGGGGAGAAGCCGTGCACGTAGCGGGGCGTGACGGCGGTGTCGTCGACCACCACACCCGCCGCCTTGATGCTGGCCTTGCCTGCCGCCGCGCCGATGTCGTCGATGGACGCCGCGGCCACTTTCGCGATCGCTGCGACGTCGTCCAACAGGGCGACGAGACCACCAGCCACGGGAACCTCCCAGTTCGGATGCGCCGATCCGTTCGAACGACGCGCGGTCGCGCGTCAACACGGAACGGTACCGAACCGGTGGTGACGGCTGCCCAGTCGACTGTGGGCGGATCGCCCGGTTCTGCGCGCCGACTCAGCGGGATGCGATCACGGCGGGAAGCGGCAGCCACACCGGCTCCGCCGGGATCCGTTCCAGCACACCACCCGCGAAGACGTCGTACAGCGGAACCTGCTCGGCGTGGACGTAGCCGATGTGGCAGTCGCACACCTCCAGCGGGCAGGGCCGCGGGCGCAGCGCGTCCCGGAAGGAACCGTCGTACAGGTTGCCCAGTAGCTCGGGGACGAAATGGCACCGCCGGACGGTGCCGTCACCGTCGACGGACACCACCGAGTCCCCCGTGCGGCACGCGCGCCCCCGCGTCCGGTGCGGATGCCGGCTGAACTCGAAGAGCGGGTCGATGCCCGTCCAGTCGTCGGCATCGGCGTCGGTGTACTCGTGCCCCTCGGCGGCGTTGACCCACAGGTACACCGAACCGGGGAGCTCGGCGCGCAGCCGACGGGCGGCGGTCAGATGCTCCGGCAGCCCGACGACACCGACGCTGAAGCGCACGCCGAGCGCGGCCAGCTCGGCGGTCTTGGTCAGGAAGCGGTCGTGGGGCGTCTGACCGGGGTGGTACGTGCACCACAGGGCGACCACGTCGCGGTCGGCGTCGGCGAGCCAGCCGGTGCGACAGCTCAGGTTCGTCTGGATCGCCACCCGGCGTACCCGCGGCAGCCGGGACAGCTCCACCAGGGCCCGGCGGTACCAGGACCGGACCAGGCCCTCCCCCCACGGCGTGAACAGGATCGACAGCTCCTGGTCCTGTCCCTTCGCCCACGCGCAGAAGCGGTCCAGCGCGGCCCGGTCGGCGCGGAGCTGCTCGGGGGTGTCCCGGCGTTTCGCGAACGGGCAGTACGGGCAGTCGTAGTCGCACGACGCGAGCGGACCGCGGTACAGGACGGTCAACATCGTCAGCGGCCCTCGTACTCGGCCATCGCGGCCCGCACCCGCGGGGAGAACAGCTCCGGCCCGAGGGCGTCCGAGTACGCCAGACCCAGCTCGGTCAGCTGGAGCCGGCCACCGTCGGAGTGCAGCCAGCCGCGTTCGGACCACCGGTGCAGCTCGGCGCCGAAATGCTCGTGCGGATCGGCGCCGAACCGGGAACTGTAGTCCGCCAACGGCATTCCGGTCGCCTGCAACACCGACTGCAGCAGGTGCCGGCGCCGGGCCTCGTCCTCGGTCATCGCGTGCCCCACCGCGGCGCGGCGGAAGTCGTCGACGGTGCCCGCCACGTAGTCGTCGATGATGGCACGCACCTCGTGCGCTCCGACCGCGTAGTCGAACGAGTAGTGCAAGTTCCGGGTGTACGACCGTGCGCCACAACCGAGTCCGATCATGCCGTCGGTCTGGCAGGCGTAGTCGTCCGGGCCGTGGGCGGGCGCGTCGGCGCGGCGGAACATGCGCATCGACTCCTGGACGTAGCCCGACGCGACCAGGTGATCGCGCCCGCGGACGTACAGGTCGAGTCGGTGCGCGTCCCAGTCCGGATCGGGGCCGGCGGCTCGTCGGGCCAGGCCGGTCAGCGGCCGGACGTACAGCGGGTACAGGTACAGCTCCTCGGGACGCCAGGCCAGCGCGGCGTCCAGCGAGGCGACCCAGGAATCCGGTGTCTGGCCGTCGATCCCGTAGATCAGGTCGATGTTCAGGACCGCGATCGCGGCGTCCCGGACGCGCTGCAGGGCGGCCTCGACGTCCGCGCGGCGCTGCGGGCGGACCGCGGCCCGGGCCTCGGCGTCGTCGAAGCTCTGCACCCCGAGGCTGAGGCGGGTGACGCCGCGCTCGGCCAGCACCGCGAGCCGGTCGGCGGTGGCCGTCGCCGGCGACGCCTCCACCGACAGCGGGACAGCCCTCAGGTCGGCGCCCATGTCCTCGGCGATGTCGCAGAGCCGCTCCAACTCCCCCGCGCTCAGGTAGGTGGGTGTCCCGCCGCCGAACGCGGCCGTCGCGAATCGGGCCGACGGCGCCAGGGCCTCGCGCACCGCCTCCGCCTGGCGCTCGAGGGCGTCGAGGTATCGGGTGGTCAGCTCGCCCGGCGCGCCGACCCGGGTGAAGAGGTTGCAGAAGCCGCAGCGCACCTCGCAGAACGGCACGTGCAGATACAGCGACAGTGCGTCCTGCGGTTCGTCCGCCCACAGCTCGGTCAGGGCGGGAGGCGGGAGCAGCGGCCGGTAGGCCGTCTTGTGCGGGTATGCGTACACGTAATTCTGATAGGGCGGGACGTACCCCGGGGGCACCTCGCCCGCCGGGACCGGCATGGGTAGATCGGTGGTGGTCATCGCGGCCCCTCCAGGAAGAAATGGGCGTACGGCACCGTCCAGACCGCGGGGTGCCCGAGTCGGTGCCCGGTGTAGCCGTCCTCGCCGTACGCGGTGCCGTGGTCGGAGCACACGATCGCGAAACACCGGCGCCGGCCGGACATGGCGGCGAACAGCCGCCCGATGTGCCGGTCCACGTACTCCAGCGCCGCCGCGTGCGTCGCCCGGGTGTCGCCGTGATCCGCGGCGGCGCGCTCGGCGAAGAACCAGTTCGGCTGGTGCAGCGCAGACACATTGACGAACAGGAAAAGCCGACGCTCGGCGGGGAGCCCGACCACCACCCGCGCCGCCAGGTCCACCTGCGCCTCGAACGAGGTCGGTGAGGTCACCCCGAGCTCGGGAGACCAGTGCGCCTCGTCGAACAGATCGGGCAGCACCGAGCCCAGCGCGCCCCGGCGGTTGAAGAAGCCGACCCCGCCGATGCACGCCGTGTGGTAGCCGGCGGCGGCCAGGCCTGCGACGACATTCGACTCCGCGAACACGAACGTCCCGTCCGCGATCGACTCGCTCCCGCCGAACTCGGCCGCGAACAGCCGCGGGTGCGGCCCCTGCCCCACCGGGGTCGGCAGGAACCCGGCGAATATCGCCTGGTGCGAGGCGTAGGTGAAGCTGCCCGGGGCGTGGCGCTGCTCCCACCGGCCACCGGGCAGGTGCCGCGCCAGGTTCGGGATCCGCCCGGCGGCCGCCAGCTCGCAGGCCACGTCGTAGCGCAGGGTGTCGAGCGTGACCAGCAGGATGTCGTCGGACCCGACGACGGTCTTCATGTCAGGTTGCGCCGCAGCCGCTTTCGGCGGTCCCGCGACCGAATCGTCAGGCTGCTGCATCATCGACCCATTCCGGGAGCGCGGCCAGTTGTGCCGCATACGTGTCGAGCCCGTCGGCGCGCCCCGGCAGCCCGCTCAGGCCCGGGAGCAGATCGCCGAAGGCATTCACTTCGCCGACCGCGGCACCGCGCCAGTGCGCGGCGGGCAGCAGGTCCACCCCGACGCACAGCGTGCGGGGGAACCGGGCCGCGGCCCGTTCCGCGACCTCGAGGGCGCTCTCCCAGCCGTATCCCGCGGCGTCGAAGCCATCCCGCGCGGCGGCCAGGTCGCCGCGTCGCCCGCCCAGGTGCAGGTTGGTCATGGGGTGGGCGCTGGTGCGGAGCACCGCGTGGGTTGCCCGTCCGGCGACCACCACCACCCGCAGGTCGGCGGTGCGGCCGCGCCACGACGGCTTCGGCAGCCACGCCTCGAGATGCAGGTGTTCGCCGGCCAGCGCGTCGACCAGTGCGCCGACCTCGATTTCGCCCACCAGCCGACGTACGCGCAGGGTGTTGTAGACACCGTCCGTCGCAACCTCCGCGCTGCTGCGTGCCTGCACGCGGCCGCCGGACGCGGTCTCCACCGCGATCACCCCGGCCGCCGACGATCCGTGCGCGGGCTTGAGGAAGAACCGTCGCAGTCCGGCCGCCGCGGCCAACGCGCGCACCTCCGGCCAGTCCCGCGGCACCGGCGCGTCGGTGCCCGAGGTGGGCGAAACCGGTACCGGAACTCCCCCGTCCGCGAGCACCGCGTGGCACCGTCGCTTGTCGAACAGCACCGCGAGATCGCTCGGGTCGGTCAGCGGCCGCCCGCCGCGCAGCGTGCCGACCGCATCGAGCAACGATGCGTACCAACGTGTTCCGCCGGCTATGCGGGTCGGATCCCCGGGTCCGCGCAGCAGCGCGTCCACGTCGGGGTCCTCGCCGGGCGAGTCCAGTCGGACCACCTCGTCGGGGTCGAACCGGACCCCGCGCGCAGTGAGCACTTCGCGCCAGGACACCACCCGCGGTCGGGGCAGGCCGTGGCGGGCCGCGGCGTCCAGCAGCATCGTGACGCGGCGGTTTGCCGGGTTGCCCACGACCGCCAGGCGGGGACGTGTCATTCGCCGACCGCGACCGACCGGTAGATGGTTCCGTCGTAGGCGTCCTCGTCGGCGTCCGCGCTGTCGAGGTCCAGTTCCACCCCGGCCGGCTCGAGCGTCATCCGAATGCGCTCCAGCACAGCGTCGCTGAGGTAGTTGTGGTGCAGGTCCAGCGATTCGAGATGGGTGAGCGGCTGGCCGGCGAGCAGCGCCTCGCCGCCCCCGTCCAGCAGCACGCCCTTCGACAGATCCAGGGCGCGCAGTTGCGGGAGGATCGGCGCCGTGGCGACGGCGGCCGCGATCGCGTCCTGCTGGTCACTGTTGGAGAGCGCGAGGCGGGTCAACCGCGGGAGCTTCTCGCCGGAGAGGATCGGGGCGAGGTCCTCGACGGACGAATCGGCACCGTAGTCCTCTGTGCCCAACCACAATTCCAGTTCGGTCAGGGAAGGCAGGTCCGAGGCGGCCACGGCACGGACCACGTCGGCGGGCAGGCCACCGGTCTCGATCACCAGGCTGCGGAGGTTCTCGTGCCGGACCGGGGTCAGCGACAGCTGGCTGCCGCCGCGTACCCCCAGGTGCTCCAGTCGAGGAAACGCCGTCAGCAGGGCGGTGACGTCGGACTGCACGATCCACGAGATCTCGCAGTCCTCGGAGGTCATGTCCCCGAGGAACAGGGACCGCAACGCGGGGAGTTCGCCGGCGGCCGCGGCGAGGGCCTCCACCACGGGAGCGGAGCTCTCCTCGTACGGATCGGACCAGCCGCCGACGACGATCGCCTGCACACCCGCGGGATCGACCGCGGCCCGGAACTTCGCGAACGCCTCCGGCCAGTCGAAGGGCGGTTCGTACGTGGGCACCGAGATTCGCCAGGCCACCGGGCCCTGCGCGGGCATGGTGGGGGCGGTGTCGATGGGGAAGTCCACGACGGGAAGGCCGTGGAATTCGGTCTGCAGCTCGCTGATCACCGGGGTGCTCCTGATCTCGGGTGGGTTCGATGGGCAGTATGCCCGACTTGGGAAGATCGAGGTGAACCCGCCGGGTCAGCCCAGCGACGGGCTTCGGACAGGGCCGGGAGGGAACTTCGCAGTCGAACGATGGTGGGGGACCCTGTCGTCTCGGCCGTACGGCTCGTGGTTGCTCGAAGCGACGAAAGAGGTTGGTGCCAAAGTCTGTCCGGACACCAGGTCGACTCCCCCGACGTCGACCCGCAGCCGGCGAGTGTTCAGTCGAACCCCCGAGATACACGCCGTCGGGTCCGGCAGCGGAGATGAAATCCTCGAAGTCCATGTTTGCGAGGGACAGGTTGTTCTCGATCGACCACATCTGTGACGGGATCACCCGGACCGTTTGCCCTCGTGCGTGGCCGGTGTCCTCGGGCCCGGTGTCCACGGCGAGGATCGGATGCTCGAGGTCGGCGATGGTGGTGGTATCGGCGAGGAAGACGTAGTACGGCGGCCTGTCACCGATTCTCTCGAGGAGGTCGGCGATCGACAGGCCGTCGTTGTCGGGATTGTCTATGCAGAGCAGGTCGGCGGCGAAATCGGGCTCGTCGTCGACCCCGGGTGCCATGGCTGCGGCGGCCACGGCACGCCACCGCGCGTCGTCGCTGAAGTCGGTCCGGACAAGAAGTGACACCCCGAAGTCGTTTCCGAGGTGGTCGTCGAGTTGCTGTCCGGTACCGAGGGATTCGCACAGCTCGGCGTCGGCCTTCGCGGCAGCGTCCCGGTCGAGCGCGTCGCGGATCTGGGCGGCGGAGGCCGCCGGCGGCGCGGCGGGTTCGATCGACGCGACGATGCGTGCGCAATCGGCCTGGTCGAGCGGGGTGTGACTGCGGATCTCGAATGTCCAGGGACCCAAGGCTTCCCGGTATGTCACCGGAACGTGCTGCGTTGTCCATCCGGCGTCGGGTTCGCCGACCTCGGTGACCCATTGGCGAAGCGTGAAGTAGGCGTACTGGGCTGTCACGTGGAAGTCCAGGGCGCCGGTTCGGGGGTCGCCCTCGACGGGTTGGGCGGTGATGGACCCCGGCAGCCACGTGACCCGTGGCCGTGGCATCTGCGCGAGCGCCTGCATCTTCTCCTCGTACTCGCGCTGGGCGGTGGTGACGAACCGATCCTGTTCCTCACGGACCGGGCCGGTCCACTGGAACAGCGACGGCTCGAATTCCTCGTCGAGCACGGGGTCGGCCAGTTCCAGCACCTGAGACCCCGCCGTTCTCGACAGCGCAAGACCGAGCTCCGCGTCGATCGCGTAGGTCACCTCGCCGCTGGATGCCGCATCGACAAACGTGACCTGCCAGCCGGCGCGACCGCGGACGTCGGTCGGTAGCGGCCGGCTCGGCTGGACCAGTCGCGGTTGAGTCCCCAGCTCCTCCGGCGGCCACATCGCGTATGCCCGCAGCAGCGTCGTCGCATCGTCTCCGACGGTCATGACCATGCGATTCGGGGACTTGGCCGCGTGCACCAGCACTGCGTCGTCCGCCCTGCGGTACTCGTCGGTGTCGTTCTCGATGAACGACAGCTCGCCGGAGGCGTCTTCGATCCGCCACGACGTGGGCGGCACGTGCCAGACGCGGCCGGCATACGAGCCATCCGCCCAGAACTCGGCACGTACGGAACGTCCCATCGTGCTGTAGTTCAGTCCCCGAACCTGCGCCCACGTCATCCCCATGCCCTCAACGTAGGGCAAGGCACCGACACCGCTGCCGGACGAACCTGCGGGTCCACCCTCCTATGGTCGGGCGACCCGCTCGCGCAGCCACGAATGGACGCCGTCGAGCGCCGTCCTGGCCAGTGCCGTTGGGTGGCCCGTGAACCCGTGCGGGGACTCGGGGTAGATCCGGAGCTCGACGTCGTTGCCCACGGCGGCAAGCCGTCCCGCCATCGCGAGGTTGTCCTCCAGCAACACGTCGTCGCGCCCGACGACCAGCAGCGTCGAGGGAAGCCCGTGGAGGTTGCCGTAGACGGGTGAGATGTCCGGAGCGGTGCGGTCTTTCACGTGGCCGGCGTAGGCCTGGATGAAGTACTCGTCGGCGATCCGACGCCCGGCCGGAGTCTGCGCACTCAGGTCGTATGTGCCGAATTGGAGTGCGGCGCAGGTGAACCCGTCGACAGTTCCGCGATCCCTCAGCCGGAGCAGGGTCGTCATGGCGAGGGTTGCCCCCGCCGACCTCCCACCGATCGCCAGTCGGGATGTTCCGAAGCGGGCGCCGGCGTGCTCGACGAGCCAGAGCGCCGCCGTCTCGCAGTCGGCGGGCGCGGCCGGCCACGGGTGTTCGGGGGCCAGCCGGTAGTCGACGCTGACGACGGCGAACTGGAGTGCGTCCGCGAGCGCACGGTTGCGCACGTCTTCGCCTGCTGCAGAGCCCATGTAGAAGCCGCCGCCGTGGATGTCAAGGTAGACGCCCCGCACCCGGCCGTCGGTGGGAGTGAAGATCCGCACCGGGACACACGACCCCGCAGCCTGGACCACCTCTTCGATCGCCGGCGGGTCGACGGGAGCAGGGGCGGAACTCCTCCCCCGTACCTCCCTCAACTCCTCGGGACTGCTCGGGCCACGTCCTGCCACCCTCGAGGCGTAGAAGCGCCGAGCTTCGTCGACCTGCTCCGTGGGCACCTCAGCCACCACATCGTCCAACGCGAACCGCACACGCTCTCCTCACACTCGGTTTCTCAACACGATTGTCGGTGCTACCTTCCTCGTTCGCGGTCCTGCGTGGAAACGATCGCCGCCGCCGTGGCCGCGATCGTCCGGTCGCCGTCGTGGGTCAGCCTGGCGAGTGTCTGTCGTGCCGCCGTGCCGGGAATCTCGGCGAGGGCCTGCGTGATCCGCAACCGCGTGGGCGCGTCGTCGGTCGCGTGGAGCCTGTCCTGCATGACCTCGACGAGGTCGTCGGCAGGCGAGTGTGCCGCCAGAAGGCCCAGTGCCTCGGCGGCCTCGACATCGCGCCGCCCCTCGACGACCATCTCGAGCAGGGCGGGCATCGAGTCGCTACTCCCCCGCGTGCCGAGAGCGAGGGCGGCGTGTCCGCGGACCGTGGCGTCCGGATCGTCGAGGGCTCGTCGCAGGTGTGCCGTCGCCTCCGCGGCGTCGATCGCCGCTATCGCGGCGGTGGCGCGCCGCCGGACCTCGACCTCCTCCGAGTCGAGACCGTCGGCCAGATCCGCGAGTCCCCGACCGCCGGCCCGCCGCAACGACCAGTGCAACACCCCGGCCACATTGGGGTCGTTCTCGGACAGGACGGCCTCGACCAGTGCCTCGACGGGTAACGCCGCAGTCCCGTTGTGAGACAAGACCGCTTGTTGACGGCGGGCAGCGGACTCCGATTCGAGCGCTCGCAACAGGGTGACGATGGCCAGGACGTCGTCCCACTCGGCTGGGGCGGCGGCGTCGACGCGTTCGAGCTTGACGAGCAGTTCCTCCTCGGCCGCGATCCGCCGGCGCGTGTGCCGGACGAGGTCTCCCACCAGGTCGGCCGGCGCGAAATCCGGTTCGTCCAGCGCCCGCCCCACCTCGTTCAACGAGAGCCCCAGGGTCCTCAGGCTCTCGACGTGGAAGAGTCGACGGATGTCGTCGGCGGAGTACTCGCGGTAGCCGCCGGATGTGCGTCCCGTGGGCTTGACCAGTCCCCGCGTGTCGTAGTGGCGCAGCATCCGCGTGCTGACACCGCACCGCCGCGAGACCTCACCGATCAACATCTCGTCTCCTCCCGCTACGTGTCCGAGCCGGTGACCGCGACGCGCTTCGCCGCCTCGAGCGAGGGGGCGAACCCGCTGTCGGGGTCGAGGTAGAGCTGCTTCGTCACCTCCGCGTGCGCGCGAACGCGCGGATCGGGACTCGTCCCGGCCGCGTCGAGCACGGGGAGGACGGCCTCCCCCAGTCCTACCAGCGCACGGCTCAGACTCAACTGCATCTGATGGTCGCCCCGGCCGAGTTCGGTCGCCAGGTCGTCCGCGAGCGCCGTCTCGTCGCCGGGCGGGACGAGCACCACGGCCGCCCGCCACGCGCTGCGCGCGACTTCGTCGTGCTCGTCGTGCAGCAGCGCCGGCACCGCCGGCCAGGCGAGCGGATCCCCGATCTTGGAGAGGGTGTGCAGCGACTGACTGCGGGCCTGCGCGGTGTCGGACCCGAGCTCGTCGATCAGTCTCGGAACCGTGATCTCGGTCGGCATGCGGCACAACGCCCAGGTCAGCATGTCGCGGACGAAGAAGTCCGGTTCGACGGCACACCGGTCGACGAGAGTGTCCGTGAGACGGGGATCGGGGTGCGTGCCTGCAGCGAGCGCCGCCCGCAGCCGGCCCGACGGGTCGGCTGCGACCAGAGCGTCGACGAGGTGAGCATTCGGCCCACCGTGGTTGGTTGTGTTCACGACAACCACCTCCTTCGCCGACCATTCGAGACCTTGTCACTGTGTCAGGGTCAAGCCTCGGTACTACCCGCGGCGGGCTTCCAGCGCATCGAGGATCAGGTCCAGGCCGAAGCCGAACTCGCTCGTGTGGTCGTAGCCCGGCTGCAAGGCGTGGTCGACGATCATCTCCGTGAGGTACGGCAACTCGTCCGTCGGCAGGTGCTCGAGGATGGTGCCGGCGACTTCCCCGACGTCGCCCGGTGTCGTCACCGGAAGGTTCGACTCCTGGAGGACGTACCCGCCGATGTAGCTGTCGACGAGCGAGACCGCGTGTGCGGCCATCGGCAGCGTGAACCCGGCCTCGCGGAGGATGCCGAGGACGGCGTCGTGGTGGCGCAGCGTGGCCGGCCCCGGGTTGCGTCGGGAGTCCATGAGGCCGAGGGCCCAACTGTGTTGCGACAGAACCGTTCGTGCCGAGCAGGCGCGTGCGCGGATCGCGTCACGCCAGTCGTGGCACCCGGCGTCGGGTAGCTCGATCGCCGTGAACACCGCGTCGACCACGCCGTCGAGGATTGCGTCCTTGTTCGGGACGTGGTGGTAGAGCGACATCGCCTCCACGCCGAGTTCCTGCGCCACCCGGCGCATCGTGATCGCCTCCGCGCCGCCGCGATCCGCGACCCGGATCGCGGCCTCCAGTACGCGATCTCTGTTGAGTGGTGGCCGGGACGGCGGCGGTGCTGGTGGCAAGGGGGCTCCTGGGGCCGGAAGTGTTGACAACCTTACAGGCGTAAGCCAGCCTTACACGTGTAAGACAATTCGGGGTGTGGATCGGCCGCGAGGTCGGCGAACGCCCGGCCCTGACGCGCCCCGCGGGGCGAGAGACGGAGAACCCGATGCCGATGCCGCTGTGGTGGGGGCAGATAAACAAGCGGGTGTTCAATCCTCGCGCGATCGCGGGCGGGAAGTGGCCGGTGCTCACTCACGTCGGCCGCACCTCCGGCGCCACGTACCGCACGCCGCTCGATGCGTATCCCGTCGACGACGGCTACCTGTTCGTTCTGGTGTACGGATCGCGCTCGGACTGGGTGCAGAACGTCCTGGCGGCCGGCGCTGCGCAGCTCCGGGTCGATGGGCGGGACGTGGAACTCGCGGCGCCGCGCCTGGTCGGGGAGACCGAGGCCTTCCAGGCCCTCTCCGCCGAGGTGGCACGCCCGCCGAGGCTGCTCCGCATCAGCGAATTCCTCCGAATGGACCTGGTCGCGGGCTGACGATCGGCGTCGTGAGGGGCGGGAACTGGGTACGGCGAGACCGGCAAACTCAGGTAGTTCTCACCTGGCCGGGTGTGACGCGCGACACGGACGCTGGTACCTGCCCCAGAAGCCCGCGACACCGAGGTGACCGATGTTCGAATCCGTGACCGAGCTCTACCGCGCCTACAACAGCACGCTGGTGGACCCCGCCGGCGCCGGACGACCCGGCCTGCACGCGCCGGAGTGGGAGGAGCGGCTGCTGAGGGAGCAGCCGACCGTTCGCGAGACGCGGGAGTGGTGCCCCACCGAGCCCGGGGAGGTGGAGGCGTCCCTGTGGATGACCAGCGCCGTGTTCCTGTCCAGGATCGTGCGTGAGCTCGGCCATGCCCGCGCCGACCACGGCGGGTCGGCGGTCGCCGACCGGGTGACGGCGCTGTGCATCGACAGCGTGCTGGCGGGATACGACGGCGACCTCTCGGCCGCCGAAACGCTGGTGGACCGCGCCGGGCACGCGGCGGCGCGCAACGGTGACCTCTCGCTGGCCGCGCTGGTGGCCGAGGCCGCCGCGTACATGGCCGTGTTCGACGACGATCTGCGCGGCGCGGTGTACTGCTTCGAGGATTCGCTCGCCTCGTGCCGGGCCGGCGGAGGCGAGGAGCAGATCTCGACCCTGCTGGGTCTGGCTGCGGCATACGCCCTGATCGGTGACGAGCGTAGGTGCAGCGACTGCCGCGCCGAGGCCCTCGCAATCGCGGGGACACGCGGTGACACCGTTCGCCGAGCGGGATAGACGCCGGCACCGACCGGTCCGCGACGAGCCCCCGCTGCATCACCACGTCCTGGCGGTGGTCGGCCCCGCCGACGAGCCCTGCACGATCGCGATCGTCGCCCTCGACGACGAGCCCTGGGGCTGTGCCTGGATCGAGGGCGCGGGATCGGACCGCCGCGCCGATCCGATCAGGGTGCGATTCGCCCACTCGGATCCTCGGGAGCGATACCCTTACTTCGTCAGGTGCGCCGCGTAACCGCAGCGTAGCGGCGCCGCGATCACGAAGGGACGTCTCCGATGCGGTCCGCGGCGCGCGAGCGGGTGGGTAACCTCCCGCACGAGCTCACCAACTTCGTCGGCCGCCGCCGCGAACTGGCGGAGGTCCGTCGGCTGCTGTCCGAATCGCGCCTGGTGACCCTGACCGGCATGGGCGGTGTCGGCAAGACCCGCCTCGCGCTGCGGGCCGCCGCGAATCTGCAGTCGACCTTCGAGGACGGGGTCTGGCTGGTCGAACTCGGCGGGCTGCACGACCCCGCGTTCGTGGCGGACACGGTCGCGGCCGCACTCGGCCTGCGCGAGCGGATCGGCCGCCCGGCGCAGGTACTGCTCGCCGACTTCCTGGCCGATCGACACCTGCTGCTGGTCCTCGACAACTGCGAACACCTGGTGCACGAGGTCGCGGCGCTGGCCGAGTCGCTGCTGCGTGCCGCAGCCGGACTGCGGATCCTGGCGACCAGCCGGGAGGCACTGGCCGCCGGCGGGGAGGCGGTACTGCGGGTGCCTCCGCTGACGGTGCCCGATACCGATCGCGACTCGACGCTGCGCGGGCTGCCGCGCTACGACGCGGTGAAGCTGTTCACGCAGCGTGCCTGCGCGGTGGTTCCCGGGTTCGGTCTCACCGAGGACAACAAGGTGGCGGTGACCCGGATCTGCCAGCGGCTCGAGGGGCTGCCGCTGCCGATCGAGCTGGCCGCGGCCCGGCTGCGGGCACTGTCGGCCGAGCAGCTGTTGCAGCGGCTCACCGACCGATACCAACTGCTGACCACCGGTAACCGCGTCGCCCCGTCACGGCAGCAGACGCTGCGGCTGTGCATCGACTGGAGTCACGACCTCCTGGGCGAGCGGGAGCGGACGCTGTGGCGGCGGCTGGCGGTGTTCACCGGCGGCGTCGAACTCGATGCCGCCGAGACGGTCTGCGGCACCGATTTCGCCGACGACGAGCTGATCGACGTGTTGGCCTCGCTGGTGGACAAGTCGATCCTCATCCGGGAGGAGACGGGCGAGGTTGTCCGGTACCGGCTCCTCGAGACGCTGCGCGAGTACGGGCGCGAGAAGCTGCAGGAGGCCGGGGAGTTCCACGACACGCGACGTCGACATCGGGACTGGTTCGAGGAACTGGCCCGGCGGGCGCGGGCGGAATGGATCGGCCCACGCCAACTGGAGTGGGCCGACCGGCTCGCTCGCGAGCAGCCGAACCTGCGCGACGCGCTGGAGTTCTGCGTGAGCGAGCCCGGGCAGTCGGGGACCGGGCTGGTGATGGCCGTCGCGCTGTACCAGTACTGGATCTCGCGCGGCCTGTACGGCGAGGCGAAGAGCTGGCTGGACCGAGCCCTCGCCGGCACCGACGGGCACGGGCCCGCCGAACGGATCCCCGGGCTGTGCGCCAACAGCGTGCTCTCCGAGATGCAGGGCGACATCGAGTCCGCCCGGGCGCAGATCGCGGAGATGCGCGGGCTGGTCGACCGGGTGGACGACCCGGCGACGAAGACGCTGCTCGACCTGGGCACCGGTTTCCTGTCCATGTTCTCCGGCGATCTGCCACGCGCGGTGGACTGCTTCGAGTCGGCCCTCGAGGGATTCCGTGCCGAGGGCGACCTGCTCCAGCAGGTCGAGGCGCTGTTCGGGCTCGCCCTGGCGCGGGGGGTGTGGGGCGACCCCGACCGCGCGATCGCCTGCCAGGAGGAGGCGCTGGCCATCACCGCATCCCACGGGGAGTCGATGTACCGGTCGTACGTGATGTGGACGCTCGGCATGGCACTCTTCCAGCGCCGAGAGCTGGCCCGCAGCAGCGAGCTGATCGAATCGGGACTGAGGCTGACCCGCGAGGTGGGCGATCCGCTCGCGACGTCCACCTGCCTCGAGACCCTCGCCTGGATCGCGTCGGACGACGGCGGGGCCGAGCGGGCCGCCGTCCTGATGGGCGCCGCGGTCTCGGTCGGCGAGGCCGCGGGCAACCCGACGATCGTCATCCGAGACCTGCACGGTCACCACGACCGAGTGTGGGCGGACGCCGGCCGCGTCCTGGGACCGCGCGCCTTCGAGGATGCCTACCGCCGCGGTCGTGACCTCGACATCGACGCGGCGGTCGCCTACGCGCTCAACGACAAGGCGCTCGCCACGCCCAGGGCCCGTGAACCGGGCGTCCGGCTCACCCGACGGGAGCGAGAGGTCGCCGAACTCGTCGCGCAGGGGCTGACCAACAAGGCCATCGCGCAGCGGTTGGTGATCGCGCAGCGCACTGCCGAGGGGCACGTGGAAAATGTCCTCGCGAAACTCGGATTCACGACCCGCACGCAGGTCGCCGCCTGGATCGTCGCGGACGACGCAGACCCGGACGGCTAGGCCCCGGGGTTCCTGAAGCCGGCCCCCGGCGCGGCGTCCGACGGGTCTGGTCGACCCCTGGTTCGGTCGCAGTGACGTCTGCCGGTTGTTTCGTTGTGTAACAGAATCACTTTCGCGACCGACACGTCGGTTGTATCGCAATCGAATGGGGAGGAAGACACATGGGTTCTGCTGTTGATGCCTTGGAATGGATCCGCGAGGGGTACCTGGCCGGTGATCCGCTGCGATCTGCGCTGTTCGTCGGGGCGTCGTTCGTCACGATGCCGCTGCAGCTGATCGCGACGATGCTGGGCCAGCCCTTCTAGGCTGTCGTCGGCATCGAATCGGAAAGCCGCCCTCCCCGCTGCGGGACGGGCGGCTTTCGCATTTCTCGGTGCCATGCTGTACGGCCTGATCACCGCCCCCCGCTGCTCCCCGACGACGAGGCGGTTGCCGTCGCAGTCGCGATCGACCTTGCCGCGGACGGGCTCCACCGGCATTGCAGACATCACCGAGAACGTCTCGCGCGCCTTGGCAAAGCTCGAGCAGATCCTGCCGAAACGGTTGCAGCGCAAGGTAACGGCGCTGCGTAGTGCCACTGTGATCGAACCGGCGACCACCGGCTCGCGCGAACCGGACGCCCCTGTTCCCGCCGCGGTGCTCACCGCGCTGGCCGGCGCGATCAGAGACACGACCGCAGTGTCCGTCGCGGGAGAGAACGGCACGACAGAAGTCGAGCCGCACCGCCTGATCAACTGGAAGCGGCGCTGGTATCTGGTCGCCTACGAACTCGAAACTCGTTCTTGGTGTGCGATTCCCGTCGCACCGGTGCACCAGGCGATCGCGGCAGCCGCCGGTTCGGGCCGCGCGCTGGAGACCATCGCCATCTACCTCAGCATGCTGATGATGGACTTCCGCGTCGACGGCCCGCCGGAACTGGTGGCACCTTCGGCTGCCGACCATCAGCCCGGCAGACCGCGGCTCGCCGCGGCCCCCCAGCCGGCCCGGTTCTCAGCCCACCGCCTTCTTCACGAGCTCGCCGACCTTCTTCTCGGCGGCGGAGGTCCACTCCGTCAGGGCGAACGAGGTCGGCCACATGGTCCCGTCGTCGAGGATGGCCTTGTCCTCGAAACCGAATGTCGCGTAACGCGACTTGAACTTCTCCGCACTTCGGAAGAAGCAGACCACCTTGCCGTCGCTGGCGTAGGCGGGCATGCCGTACCAGAGCTTCGGCGTCAGGCTCGGCGCGCTCGCCTTGACGGCGGCATGGATCCCCTCGGCCAGGACGCGATCGGACTCCCCCATCTCGGCGATCTTCATGAGCACGTCCTGCTCCCCGTCCGCCCTGGTCGCACGCGAGCCGCGGCGGGCGGCCGTCTTCAACTCCTGGGCGTGCTCCTTCATCGCGGCACGTTCTTCGGTCGAGAATCCCACTGCGGACTTGGTCTTCGCGGTGATGGTCTGCTGAGCAGTCATCGGTCTTTCCCTTCGGGGTGGTCGTGACGGGGACGATCGGGGCGGGTCACCGGGCGTCGACGGTCTGTCGCGCGCCGCGTCGCCGGTACGGCAGCGCGAACAGGTACAGGCCGCTGAACAGGAGCAGGGCGAGCGGGAGAAGCGGCAGGTAGGAAAACCAGATGGCGGCTTCGAACGAGACCGCGACCGTGGCGACGAGGACGGTGACCGTGAAGGCGATGGCCGTCCAGCGGTGAATCCGCCGAACATCGGTAATCGAGCTCATGGGGATCTCCTGTGCGGATGAGAAGGGTTGGTAGTCAGTGGTCCTGAATCAGCCCGAGGACATTGCCGTCGGTGTCGGTGACCGTCGCCACCAGGCGGCCTGCGCCGACGTCGTGCGCGGACTCCTTCACCGCGGCTCCCGCGGCCGTCAGCTCGGCCAGCTTGGCCTCGATGTCCGAGACGTGCCAGTAGGCCACCGGCGAGGTCATGGCCTGCGGCCCACCGTTCGGCACCAGCCCGATGTGCTGGCCCTCGGCCTCGAAGCCGACGTAGTACTCCGAGTCGGTTTGCGGTGCCACGCCGAGCAGGGCCGAGTACACCGCCTTGGCCGCCGCCAGGTCGGACACGGGATGCAGCACGGTCTTGATTCCCTGGTTGGAAGGGCTGGTCATGATCACTCCTGACGTCGTGGGCCGCGTCGGCCCGGTGGGCTGCCCGATGGTGTGAACCGGACGTGTTCACAGCTTCTCGCCCGGCCCGGCCCCTCCACATCCGTGGCGACCACGGAACCGTCCACTGAGTGGCGGGCACGGATCGCCCACGCAGGTGCCGAGGGGTGCCGAGCCGGGTGCGGCAGAATGCGGGCTATGACGGCGCCAGTGGAGATCTCGGCTCGGGAAGCTGACGTGCTGGTGCTCGTGGGCGAGCACCTCAGCAACGCCGAGATCGGAGCGCGGCTGTTCATCTCGGTGCGCACCGTGGAGAGCCACGTCTCCTCCCTGCTGCGCAAGTTGGAGGTCCCGGATCGGCGGGCGCTCGCCCGGCGTGCGCCCGCGCCCGCTCGCGCCGACCGGTCACACCTTGCGCCGGTCCTGCCGACACCGCTGACCTCGTTCGTCGGCCGGACGCGGGAGCGGGCCGAGCTCACCGAGATGCTCGTGGAGCACCGGCAGGTGACCGCGGTGGGTCCCGGCGGAGTGGGTAAGACCCGTCTCGCGTTGGCGGTCGCCGCGGAGGGGGCCGGCGAGTTCCCCGACGGGGCGTGGTTCGTCGATCTGGTCCCGATCACCAACCCGGACATCAACGCGATCGCCGCCACGGTCGCCCTCGCACTCGGGCTCGGCGAGCAGCCGGGCCACGGCATCGACGAGTCGGTGCTGGCCGCGCTGGCCGACCGTCACACCCTGCTGGTGCTGGACAACTGCGAGCACGTGCGCGAGGGCGTGGCGCCGTTCATCGAAAGGCTGCTCGCGGCGTGCCCCGGGGTGACGGTCCTGGCCACCAGCCGGGCCAGGCTGATGGTGCCGTTCGAACGGGTCTACCCGGTCCCACCGATGTCGTTGGCCGGTGACGGCGGATCGGATGCGGTCGCGCTGTTCATGGATCGCGCGGCGGCGAGTGGCTGGCCGCCGAATCATGCGTTGCGTGACGATGTTGCGGCGTTCTGCGAGCGACTGGACGGAGTGGCGCTGGCGATCGAGCTGGCCGCCGCCCGGTGGACCACGCTCGGACTCGACGGCCTCAACGCCGGACTGTCCGATCAGCTCCGGATGCTCGCCGGCGGCGCCCGTGCCGAGGACCGGCACCGCTCGGTGCGGGCGGCGTTGGATTGGAGTCACGCACTGCTGGACCTGGACGATCGGGTGCTTCTGCGCCGGGTGTCGGTGTTCAGCAAGTCCTTCACCATCGATGCGGCGGCGGACGTGGCCGCGTCCGAGAAGAGCGTTGTCGCTGACGGATTGGCGCGGCTCGTCGAGCAGAGCCTGCTGGTGGCTACGGCGACCCCGACGGGGACCGAGTACCGGGCACTGGAATCCATCCGCCAGTACGGGACCGAGCAGCTCGGCGAGGCCGGTGAGCTGGTCGACACGAGGGCCAGGCACGTGCGCTGGTGCCTGGCCGAGGCCGCCGATCTGGCGGTGGTGCGAGCGGACTGGCGGCCGCGGTTCGATGCGGTGGCCGACGATTTCCGTGCTGCGACGGCGTGGGCGGCGGACCGGCCGGAGCAGCGCGGGGACGCGTACCTCCTCTCCCGGCACCTGGCGGACCTGCTCTTCACCCGCAACCTGATCGGCGAGTCCGAGTGGCGCTACGAGCAGGCCGCCGCGCTCGCGGACGACCCGGCCGCCGCCGCCGTGATGCTGAGACAGGCTGCGGCCGTTGCCGGATGCCGCATGCGCGGCGACGACATGTACCGCTTCCGGCGCGGGGCCGCGGACGCCGCCCACCGCGCGGGGGACACCGCCGCCGCCGCCCGCGACCTGGCGACCGCCGCCGCCAACACGTACCGGTTCTCGAGCAAGTTCGTCCGGGTCCTGCCGCCGGAGGAGGCGATAGCACTCGTCGCGGAGGCGCGGGAGCTGGCCGGCGACGACCCGGACGCGCAGGCCGCGGTGGCTCTCGCCGAGGCCGGGCGGGTGCTCACCGACGCCTTCGCCGACCGGTACCCGTCCGGCGACGCCACGTCGGAGACGATCGCGGTCGCTGTGCGCGCGGTCGACCTCGCGCACCGCACGGGCGATCCACTGGCCGAGTCCGCCGCACTCGACACGCTGGCCGGCGCGCAGAGCTGGGCCGGGGACACCTTCGCCGCCGCGGCGACGGCGCGGCGGCGAATGACGTTGCTGGAGTTCGTGCAGGACACCCCGGCCAGCACCCACGAGCTGATCGAACCGCTGGCCGGGGCCTCCCCGGCCGGGCTCGGCGCGGGGGACCG
>NZ_JBHZAH010000015.1:0-60088 GCF_042754225.1 Rhodococcus sp. NPDC059234 | reverse complement strand
CCGCGGAACCCCGCGGCCCGGGGACCAAACACCTAGTTCGCGAGATCGTCCACGGTCGCCGCCTCGTTCCTGGACAGGTTGATGCCCAGGTTCGCCGCCGCACGCTCGAGGTCCTCGTCGTCGCCGTCGCGCATCTCGATGGCCGCGCCGTCCGAGGACAGCACCTCCACGTTGAGGCACAGCGACTGGAGCTCCTTGAGGAGCACCTTGAACGACTCGGGGATCCCGGGCTCGGGGATGTTCTCGCCCTTGACGATCGCCTCGTACACCTTCACGCGGCCGACCACGTCGTCCGACTTGATGGTGAGCAGCTCCTGCAGCGTGTATGCCGCGCCGTAGGCCTGCATCGCCCAGCACTCCATCTCACCGAAGCGCTGGCCACCGAACTGGGCCTTACCGCCGAGCGGCTGCTGGGTGATCATCGAGTACGGACCGGTCGAACGGGCGTGGATCTTGTCGTCGACCAGGTGGTGCAGCTTGATGATGTACATGTAGCCGACCGACACCGGGTACGGGAACGGCTCGCCGGAACGACCGTCGAACAGGGTGGCCTTTCCGTCCGCGCCGACCATCCGGTCGCCGTCACGGTTCGGCAGGGTCGACGCGAGCAGACCCGTGAGCTCGTCCTCCTTGGCGCCGTCGAACACCGGGGTGGCGATGTTCGAGTCGACGGGTGCGGAGAGCATCTCCTCGGGCAGGTTCTCCGCCCAGTCGGGACGGGTCCCGTCGGAGGCGATCTGCACGTTCCAGCCGGCCTTGCCGATCCACCCGAGGTGGGTTTCGAGCACCTGACCGATATTCATACGACGCGGGACGCCGTGCGTGTTCAGGATGATGTCGACCGGGGTGCCGTCGGGCAGGAACGGCATGTCCTCCTGCGGGAGGATCTTGCCGATGACGCCCTTGTTGCCGTGGCGGCCGGCGAGCTTGTCGCCGTCCTGGATCTTGCGCTTCTGGGCCACGTACACGCGGACCAGCTCGTTGACGCCGGGGGGCAGGTCGTCGTCGTCCTCGCGCGAGAACACGCGAATGCCGATGACCTTGCCGTTCTCGCCGTGCGGCACCTTCAGCGAGGTGTCGCGCACCTCGCGGGCCTTCTCACCGAAGATGGCGCGCAGCAGGCGCTCCTCGGGGGTCAGCTCGGTCTCGCCCTTCGGGGTGACCTTGCCGACCAGCACGTCGCCGTCACGAACCTCGGCACCGATCCGGATGATGCCGCGCTCGTCCAGGTCCGCGAGGACCTCGTCGGAGACGTTCGGGATGTCCCGGGTGATCTCCTCGGCACCGAGCTTGGTGTCGCGGGCGTCGATCTCGTGCTCCTCGATGTGGATCGAGGTGAGGACGTCCTCCTCCACGAGGCGCTGCGACAGGATGATCGCGTCCTCGTAGTTGTGGCCCTCCCACGGCATGATCGCCACGAGCAGGTTCTTGCCGAGGGCCATCTCGCCGTCCTCGGTGCAAGGACCGTCGGCGAGGACCTGACCGGCCTCGACGCGCTGACCCTCGTCCACGATCGGACGCTGGTTCGCGCAGGTGCCCTGGTTCGAGCGAGCGAACTTGCGCATCCGGTAGGTCTTGCGGCTGCCGTCGTCCGCCATCACGGTGACGTAGTCGGCCGAGACCTCCTCGACGACACCGGTCTTCTCGGTGACGACGACGTCGCCGGCGTCGACCGCGGCCCGCAGCTCCATGCCGGTGCCGACGAGCGGCGCCTCGGAACGGACCAGCGGCACGGCCTGACGCTGCATGTTCGCGCCCATCAGTGCGCGGTTGGCGTCGTCGTGCTCGAGGAACGGAATCATCGCGGTCGCGACGGAGACCATCTGTCGCGGCGAGACGTCCATGTAGTCGACCGCGGTCGACGTGACGTACTCGACCTCGCCGCCCTTGACGCGGACCAGGATCCGCTCGTCGGTGAAGTGGCCGGACGAGTCCACCGGCGAGTTCGCCTGCGCGACGACGTGCCGGTCCTCCTCGTCGGCGGTCAGGTAGTCCACCTGGTCGGTGACCTGGCCGTCGACGACCTTGCGGTACGGGGTCTCGATGAAGCCGAACGGGTTGACCCGCGCGTACACCGACAGCGAACCGATCAGGCCGATGTTCGGACCCTCAGGGGTCTCGATCGGGCACATGCGGCCGTAGTGCGACGGGTGCACGTCTCGCACCTCGAGGCCGGCGCGCTCACGGGACAGACCGCCGGGGCCCAGCGCCGACAGACGGCGCTTGTGGGTCAGGCCCGACAGCGGGTTGTTCTGGTCCATGAACTGCGAGAGCTGGGAGGTCCCGAAGAACTCCTTGATCGCGGCCACGACGGGACGGATGTTGATCAGGGTCTGCGGCGTGATCGCCTCGACGTCCTGAGTGGTCATCCGCTCGCGCACGACGCGCTCCATGCGGGACAGGCCCACGCGGATCTGGTTCTGGATCAGCTCGCCCACGGTGCGCAGACGACGGTTACCGAAGTGGTCGATGTCGTCGACCTCGACCGGCACCTCGACGCCGCCGGGGGCGGTCATCGTGGTGTCGCCGCCGTGCAGGCGCACCAGGTACTCGATCGTCGCGACGATGTCTTCCTCGGTGAGGGTCGACGCCGTGATCGGCAGCCCGGCGTTCAGGCCCAGCTTCTTGTTGATCTTGTAGCGACCCACGCGAGCGAGGTCGTAGCGCTTCTCCTTGAAGAACAGGTTCTCCAGCAGGGTCTGCGCGGACTCCTTGGTCGGCGGCTCGCCCGGACGCAGCTTGCGGTAGATGTCGAGCAGGGCCTCGTCGGTCCCCGCCGTGTTGTCCTTCTCCAGGGTGGCCATGAGGATCTCCGAGAAGCCGAAGCGCTCGGTGATCTGCTCGGTGGTCCAGCCGAGGGCCTTGAGCAGGACGGTGACCGGCTGACGACGCTTGCGGTCGATGCGGACGCCGACGGTGTCGCGCTTGTCCACGTCGAACTCGAGCCACGCGCCGCGACCCGGGATCACCTTGACGCTGTGCAGGTCCTTCTCGGTGGCCTTGTCGACCGAGTGGTCGAAGTAGACACCGGGCGATCGCACGAGCTGCGAGACGACGACGCGCTCGGTGCCGTTGATGATGAAGGTGCCCTTGTCGGTCATCATCGGGAAGTCACCCATGAAGACCGTCTGGCTCTTGATCTCACCGGTGTTGTTGTTGATGAACTCGGCCGTGACGAACAGCGGGGCCGCGTACGTCATGTCCTTGTCTTTGCACTCGTCGGTCGAGGCCTTGACCTCGTCGAAGCGAGGGTCCGAGAACGACAGGGACATCGAGCCCGAGAAGTCCTCGATCGGGGACAGCTCGGTGAGGATGTCCTCCAGACCGCCGGTGGCACCCTCGTCGCCGCGGGCCTTGGCCCGCTCGCGAGATGCCGGCGAGCCGATCAACCATTCGAAGGAATCGGTCTGTAGATCAAGTAGCCCGGGGACTTCGAGAGGCTCGCGAATTTTCGCGAACGAGACCCTCTTCGGGGCTCCGGGGATTCCGGCAACTGCCTTGGTCTGGCTAGAGACTGCCAAGATGCGTCCTTCCAGCACCTCACGCGGGCCGCTCGTGCTGTTGCGACCGCCGCTGTATCTGCTTCTTCTGTGGGGCGAATTCGCTGGTCACAACCCGAACGAAACTCGTCAACAGACGTAGGAAGCGATCGCTTCACACGCGGTGAGGTTGAGAGGTGGACAGGAGGCAGCCAGCGCAACGTCCAAAGGTACCGGAATCCGGCGCAGAATACAACCGGGCGTGCCAGCACGCTGACAACCGCGACCGATGGTCCGCGGAATCATGCCCGAGAAGCATGTCGAGCCAGGAGCAGTACGGCCATCCTGGCGATGGGCGAGATTCGTGTGTCCGTGCCGTAACTCGCGCCCAGTGCCTCCATTTGCGCCGGCGCGAACCCGCACAGACCCGCGATCACTCGCATGTCTCGCCAATAGAGTGACGCGTCACGCCCTCCGCGTCAAGACCCGGTGCGGCGATTTGCGCGACGGATCGCCGAACCGGCCACTCAGCGCGGACGTCAGCGGTCCCGAATGTCGGACAGCAACCAGGTGTCGCCGACCTTCGTCATGGTCACAGAGAGCGGCCCCTCGGCACTCCCCTGCGCCTGTCCGTCGTTGCTTGCGCTGACGTTCATGCTGGCCACCAGTTCGGCCTGGTCGCTGGACAGCAGCTTGGCTCCGATGTCGGTGACCTGGGCGACTGTCGCGGTCTTCGTCTGCACGACCGCGTCGCGGGTCACCTTGGCGGTCTTGTCGAACTCGGCGCGCATGTTGTCCGTGAGCACCGCGCGTGCATTGTCGAAGTCCTGATCGACGGTGTCGAACTTGTAGGTGTACAGAGTCTCGATGGCGTGCTTTGCGTCCGCGGTCACCTTCGACGTCTCCGAGGTGTCCACCCACGCGCGGTTGGACACGTCCGCGCCCGGTTCGAACGCGGCCAGGACGGCGAACGCGCCCAGCACGACCGCGACCGCGCCGATCGCGACGACCGGCTTCCACGCGGCGCGGTCGGAAGCGGTGGCGCCGGCCGCCTCCTCGCCCGAGTCGACGGCGACGCCCCCTTCCCCGCGCGGGCGCAGCGAGCTGGTGCGGTTGATGCGCTTGCGCGGCACCTCGGGCTCCACGGCCTCGGCCTGCGGCTCGGCCTCGGCCGTCGGCTCGGCCTGCGCCGCGTCGTCCGACGCGACCTCCGCCTCCGCGGCGGTCGCTGCCACGTCGGCGACGTCGTCCGCGGCCGGGGCGTCCGACTCCACCGCGGCAGGGGCCACGCCTGCGGGCTCGGCTTTCGACTCCTCGGTGTCCGCAGGCTTCGTCGATGCCCGTGCCTCGTCCGCAGGCGAGACGGACTCCCTGCGGCCCGCTGCACCGGTTCCGGCGATCTTGGGTCGACGACCCTTGGGCTGCGGTGTGTTGCTGGTGCGACGAGTTGGGGGCACTGTTCGATACTCCTTGAGTTCCTCGGCGGGCGTAGGGCTGCGAGCCGCTACTGGCCGCCCGAGTTCGCGGGCGCGGGTGCTTGGGCTCCCGGCGCGGGCGCAGGTGCGGGGGCGGGCGCGGGCGCCGCCGAACCCGGGTCCATCGCCAGCGGGGCGCCGACGTTCTCGACCTTCGACGCCTTCCAGGTGCCGTCGACCTCGGTCAGACCGATGCGCATGGTCACCTTCACCTTGTTGACCGGCTTGTCCGGCCACGTGGTGGTCGTGGTGAGCACGACGAGCGAGGTTGCGGTGCCCTCGTCCCGACTGAAGTCGGTGAGCGCCGCGTCGATGATCTGCGCCTCGCTCTTGGCCCCGGTCTGCTTGACCTGTTCGGCCATCTGCCCCTTGGTGTCGTTGAGCGACTTCAGCATGTCGTCGCCCGTGATCGACGACTCCATGTCGGCGAAGGTCTTGTCGAGGTTCGCCGAATCGACCGTGTTGAGGTTGATCGCGGCCTGCCTCCCACCGGTCAGCGCGTCGTCCCGGGCGGCGGCCGCGGGCTTGTCGCTGAAGAGGGCGTGCCCCCACCCGTAGCCGAGCCACACCGCGAATCCGAGTGCGACGACAGCGAGCACGCTCACCGCCGCCAGAGCGGCCTTCTGCAGTTTCGTGTCACGCATCACGTCTACACCCTACTAGCTAGTAACTTCTGGTCCGTCGAGCCGGCTCGAGCGGAGCCTCGGGAACCTCTCCCCCACCTACTTCGGGGTCACCCCGAGCAGGGTCGCGAGCTGGGTCGCGATCGGATTGAGGTTCAACGTCTCCGGAGCCTTCTTCGGCTTGTTGTCCCACGGCTGCGGTGTCTGCGGATCCGCGTACACCACGCGATTCGCGCTGCGAACACCTGTGACGCTGCCGAGCGGCGTGGTGCAGTTCGCCTTCGTGTTGAGCGGGAACTCGTCGCGGGTGGGATCGAAGTTCGGGTTGTCCTTCTTCATCTGGGCCAGGATCTCGTAGGTCCCCTCGTAGCCCTGGGTGCACGGCGGCGGCTGGTTCGTCTCGAGCAGCAGACCCTGGTGCAGCGTCCCGTCACCGGGCGCAGCGGTACTCGCACCCGCGGCCAGTCCGGGCAGGAAGGTCAGCAGGATGTTCAAGGCGATGCTGCGCGGGCCGAGCGTCTGGGTCAGCAAAGACAGGTTGGTCAGGTCCGTGGTCAACGCGGGACCGGCGGTACTGATCAGCGAACCGACCTGGTCGCTGGCGGCCGTCCCGGTCCCGATCAGCCGGCGGATGTCGGGATCATTCGCCTTCAGCTGCGCCGCGATCAGGTTCAGATCGGAGCTGAACTGCCTGATCGACGAGGACTGCGCGGACTGGGTGTCCAGCACGGTCCGGCTGTCGTGGATCAGCTTCAGCGTCTGCGGCAGGTTCTCGATGCCGGTCTGGGTGAACGAGTTGACCGAGTCGACCAGCTTCTGCAGGTCGTCGCCCTTGCCGTCGAAGGCCTTGCCGAGCTCGGTGACCGTGGTGTTCAGCGCGTCGAGCGGCACCGACCGCACCAGCGAGTTGGTGCTCGAGAGCACCTGCTCCACCGGCACCGGGATGACCGTGTTCGGCCGGGTGATCAGCGAGCCGTCCTCGAGGAACGGTCCCTCGTCGCTGGTCGGCTGCAGATCCACGTACTGCTCACCGATCGCGGACCGGTTGGCGACGACGGCCTTGGCCGAGGCCGGGACCTGGGGTGCGCCGGCCTTGAGCTTCAGGTCCACCTGCACACCGTCGCTGGTCAGGTGCAGGTCGCCGACGGTGCCGACCGGAACGCCGCGGTAGGTCACCTCCGCGTTGGTGAAGATGCCGCCGGAGTCGGCGAAGTCCGCCTTCACGGTGTACTGGCCGAAGCCGAGCAGATTGTCCAGCCGGACGTACTTCGCGCCGACGTACAAGAGCCCGACGACGGCGACGAGCACGAACGCCACCAGCTGTATGCGAACCAACCGCGACCTCATCGGCCACCCACCCCCAGCTTGTCGAGGATCCCGCTCAGCGGGTTCTGCGGAGCCTCGTCCTTCTTGCCCTTGACCGGCTCCGTGCCGGGGGCCACCGGCGCTCCCGGCGGCGGCGCGGGCGCCGGCACGATCGGGGGCAGCGGTAGCAGCGAGACCGTCGGCCAACCCGGTCGCGGACCGTTCCCGTTGTAGTACGGGTTGGACGGGTCGATCTTCGGCACGTAGCCGCCGTAGCCCGGCGGCGTCGGGACGTACTGCGGGTCCGGCTGCCCGACACCGAGGGCGTCGAGCTGCTGGCCGATCCGCATGTCCAGCGAGAGGAAGAGGTTCATCGAGTTGCCGTGGATGACCTTCTCGGCCCCGTCCGGGAACGGGAAGGTCGGGATCAGCGGCAGGACCGTCACCAGGTCGTCGGCCGAGTCGGCCAGCGCCTGAAGGGTCGGCCGCAGCGCTCGCAGGTCCGTGATCAGGCTGTCCTTCGACTTGGTGAGGACGTCGGTGCCGACCTGGCCGAGCCGGTCGAGCTGGGTGAGCATCTGCACGAACTGCGGGCGCTGTTCGTTGAGCACCTGCACCGCAGGCGGGATCTCGGCGAGGATCTTGTCGATCTGCCCGGTCTGCTCGACCACCCGGCCGCTGAGCGCGTCGAGGCCGTCCAGCGCACGGGTGATGTCGTCACGCTGCTGGTTCAGCCCGTCGACGAGCGTGTTCGCCTGGTCGAGGAGGGCGCGCACCTTCTGCTCGCGACCGTCGAAGACGTTGGTCAGCTCGTGGATGATCGGCTGCAACTGGGCGACGCCGCCGCCGTTGAGCAGCAACGAGAGCGCGCCGAGCACCTGCTCGATGTCGGTGGCGTGCCGGGTCCGGTCCACCGGAATCGTCGCGCCGTCCGACAGCCGCGCCACGGACGGGTTCGCCGCGGGCGCCTTGAGCTCGATGAACTTCTCGCCGAGCAGGCTGGTCTGCTGCACACTCGCGAGGGCGTTCGCGGGCAGGTTGACGGAGCTGTCCACCACGACGTCCACGTTCGCGGTCCAGCCGTCGGTGGGCACACCGATGTTCTCGACGCGGCCGACGGGCACCCCGTCGACCTTGACGGTGGACTGCGGGACCAGGTCCAGCACGTCGTCGAACTGCACCGTCAGATGCATCGGGTTGTCACCGATCGCGGCCCCGCCGGGCAACGGGATGCTGTAGATGCCCTGGGAACCGCAGCCCGTGGCGACCAGGGCGATCACGCAGACGCCGGCGCCGATGGCAATCGAGCGCTTCACTGCCCACTCCTGTTTCACTTCCCGCCCCCGCTTCACTGCCCAGTCCTGGGGATGTTCTGGTCGCTGAGACCCGGCGCCTGCGAGTTGCCCAGACGCGGCGAGAGCGTGCCCGGTACCGTGCCCGGCTGCGAGGGCCGCTGCAGGTTGTCACCGCTGAGGATGCCGAACGGCAGGTTCAGGGTCGGCGTCTTCACCCCGGCGGTGACCTGGTCCATGATCGCCTTGCAGTTGTCGAGCACCGGCCGCATCTGCCGTCCGAGCGCGTCGAACTTCGGGTCGCCCGGCATCAGCTTGCCCAGGTCCATCAGCTTGCACAGGGTGCCGAACGGATCCTGGGTCTCGGGCAGGTTCACCCGCGAGGCCAGGGTGCCGGACTCGGCGTCGTACGAGTTCACGACGTTGCTGATGGCGAGCGGCAGGGTGGTCAACGAGTCGACCAGATCCTGGCGGTTGTCCGCGAGGGTCTGCGTCACCTGGACCAGCCCCTCGGCGTTGCTGGCCACCAGATCCTTGTTGTCGCGGACGAAGTTGGCCACGTCGCCGAGCGCGAAGGAGAGCTGGTTCAGCGCGGCGCCGAGATTCTGGCGCTCGCCGGAGAGGAACCCGCTCAGGTCCGCGAGCTGGCTGTTGAACTGGCGCACCTGGGCGTCGTTCGCGGCGAGCGCGCTGACGAAGGTCTGCAGGTTCTTGACCGTGTCGAACAGGTCGCCGCGGTAGTAGTTCAGCGTCGCGGCGGCCTTGGACAGCTCGGTGATCGTGGTGCCGAGCGCCTCGCCGTTGCCGTCGAGGTTCTTCGACGCGGTGTCGACGAGATCCGACAGCGCGCCGTTCTTGTTGGCCCCGTTCGGTCCGAGAGCCTCCGATAGCCCCTCGATGCTCGAGTACAGCTGGTCGACCTCGACCGGCGTCGCGGTGCGCTCGCGGGGGATCGTCGTGCCGGACTCCATCACGTCGCCGCCGCTGTAGGCCGGGGCGAGCTGGATGTACCGGTCCGAGACCACCGAGGGCGTGATCTGCGCGGCCTTCGCCTCGGCCGGGATGTCGACGCCGCGGTCGACGCGCATCTGCACCTTGACCTGGTCACCCTGCGGCTCCACGTCGGTGACCGAGCCGACCTTCACGCCGAGCACCCGCACGTCCGAGCCGGCGTAGATGCCGACCGACTTGTCGAAGTACGCGGTGATCTTGGTGGTGCCGGCGCGAGTCAGCAGCCACCAGCCGCCGAACGCCAGCACCAGCGCCACCACCACCACGAGGGCGGTGGTGACCACCTGGGCGCGGGTGAACCGCGTCCTCTTGCCCGAAGTCACCCCGGTCATCAGCTACCCCCCAGCGTGCGCACCGGATCGCGGTATCCCGGAATGAGCGGGAGCGCGGGCGGCGTCAGGTTGACGACTACCTGGTCGAACCAGCGGCCGTTGCCGACGATGTTCGAGTACAGGCGCGTGAACGGTGCGTACAACTTGATCGCCTTGTCCAGGTTTGCGTTGTTGTCCTGCAGGATCTGGACCACGCCCCGAAGCTGCTCGAGTGCGGGACCGATCTGCGCCTCGTTGTCCTTGACCAGGCCGGTCAGCTGCTGCGACAGTCGCTGAGTTCCGGTGAGCAGCTTCGAGATCGACTGCTGACGGTCGTTGAGCTCACCGAGCAGCAGGCCGGCGCTCCCGATCAGCTGGGTGAACTCGGCGTTGCGGTCGGCGAGCACCTTCGAGGTCTTCGCCGTCGCCCCGAACAGCTTGTTGAGCTCCACGTCCCGGCTCTCGATGGTCTTCGACAGCCGCGAGACGCCGTCGAGCGAGGCGCGCACGTCGGCGGGGGTACCTGAGAACGCCTGCGAGAGCGTCTCCATGCTCTTCGCCAGCTGTGGGGTGTCGATCTCGCTCAATGTGGTCGCCGCGGTCGAGAAAGCGTCGATGACGTCGTACGGCGAGGTGGTGCGGTCGAGAGGAATCGGATCACTCGCCCGCAGAGAGGACGAACCGCGCGGGTCCAGGGACAGGTACTTCTGCCCGAGGATCGTCTTGATCTGGATCGACGCCGTGGTCTGATCGCCCACCCACGCATCCTTGACCTTGAAGGCGACCTCGACCTTGTCCCCGTCGAGCGAGACGTTCGTGACCTTGCCGACCTTCACGCCCGCGATGCGGACCTCGTTGTTCGGCTTGAGGCCCGCCGCCTCGCTGAACTCGGCCCGGTAGGTGGCACCGGCCCCGATCAGCGGCAGGTCCTCCAGGAAGAAGGCCGACATGGTGGCGAGCAGCACCACGACGATGCCGAGCGCGCCGATGGTCGCCGGGCTGCGGCGTTGCTTCACTGGCCGGCTCCGTTCGCCGAGCACCGCGGTGCGGAGTTGGTGTACAGCGGCTGATTCACGGTCGGCAACCCGGTCGGCAGGTTCAGGTGCTTCGACTCACCGGGGCCGGCCACGACGTCGATGCCGCAGAGGTAGAACTGGAACCAGGAGCCGTAGCTCGCGATCCGGCTCAGCTTGTCGAGCTTGACCGGCAGGGTCTGGAAGATCTTGTTCACCTTGTCGCTCTGCGCGTTCAGCGTGCCCGCGAGGGAGTTGAGCGCGGACACCGAGCCCTGGATGGACGGCCGCGTCGGCTCGAGCAGGCCTGCGGTGGTGTCGGCGAGGTCGGCGAGCGAGGTCACCGCGCTGCCCAGCACGCCGCGGTCGTTGGCCAGTCCGGTCACCAGCTGCTGGGTGTTCACGATCAGCGAGCCCAGCTCGTCGTCGTGCTTGTTCACCGTGGCGAGGATGCCGTTGAGGTTGTTGATGACGTCGCCGATGACCTTGTCCTTGTCGGCGATGGTGTTCGTCAGCGACGCGGTGTTGCGCACCAGCTCCGAGATGGACCCGCCCTCCCCCTGGAACACCTGGATGATCTGGAAGGACAGCTTGTTCACGTCGTCGGCGCTCAGTGTCTGGAACAGCGGCCGGAAACCGTTGAACAGTGTGGTCAGGTTGACCGCGGGCTTGGTGTGGTCGAGCGGGATGGTCTCGCCCTCGGTCATCTTCATGCCCTGCTGGCCCTGACCCTGCTCGAGCGCGATGTAGCGCTGACCGACCAGGTTCCGGTACCGGATGGTCGCGGTGGAACTGGCCGGGATCCAGCTGCGGTCGGTGAGCGAGAACTGCACCTGCGCCTCGCGGTCGTTGACGATCGCGATCTTGTCGACCTGACCGACCCGAACGCCCGCGATCCGCACCTCGTCGCCCTTGTTGAGCGAGGCGACGTCGGAGAACACCGCGTTGAACTTGGTGCCCCCGCCGCCACTGGTGTTCGCGATGGTGAACGCGAGCATGGCGGTGGCCACGATGGTGACGACGGCGAAGATGATGAGCTTGGTCAAAGGTGCTGCGAGACCTCTCATTTGACGCTCACCTCCGCACCCCGCAGTGCCGGTGCGCCCAGCAGTGTGGTCCAGCCGGGTACGTTCTCCGGCAGCGTGTCGGTCCCTGCCCCGTAGATCACGGCCAGTGTGTCCTGTTCGAGTGTCGAGCCGGTGTAGCTGGCAGGCGTGTTCTGGGCACCCGCGGCGGTCGGGACCGGCGAGTACTGCGGACGCTCCGGACTGGCCACGTAGGCCGGACCCGGGTTGCGGGTCGGCACCTGGAGCGAGCCGTCGTTGTAGGAGCCGCCCGGGTACTGGCCGAACTTGTCGCCGGGAGCCGCCGGCGTGTAGCACTTGGCCCCGCGGGTGTCGAAGAGCCGCGGCTCGTCCTGGTTCGGCAGGTACCGACCCTTCGGGTTGACGAATACCGTCGCCGCCCGGGCGCCGGGATGGTCCTTGAGGCTGCCGTCCGCGTTGAGGCCGAGGATGTCGCTGGCGCTCTTGACGATCGGGACGAACTGGGCGAACGTGCAGCCGAACGTCGGTGACGCGTTCGCGAGCACCTCGAGGGTCTCGGTGGAGTCGTTCGCGATGGTGATCAGCGAGTTCTTGTTCACCTCGAGGAAGTCGGCGGTGGTGCCTGCGGTGCCGGTGGCCGTCGAGATCAGGGTGCGGATCTGGTTCTGCTGCTCGACCACCGTCGCACTGGTGGTGCGCAGGCTGTCGAGCGCGTTCACCAGTTCGGGTGCCGCGTCCGCGTAGGTCTGCGAGAAGTCGGCGAGCCCCTTCAGCCCCTGGCGCAGGTTCGGCATCTCGGTGTTCACGCCCGCGAAGATCGTCTCGAGCCGCTCCAGGCTCACGCCGATCTCGTTGCCGCGCCCGGTGAGCGCCTGGTTCAGCGCACCGAGGGTGTTCGCGAGGTCCTGCGGCGGGACCGCCTGCAGCAGCGGGAGCAGCCCGTCGAGCAGCTCGCCGACCTCGATGGCGTTGCCGCTCGCGTCCTGATAGAGGGTGTCGCCGTTGGTGATCGGCGCCGTGGTGTCACCCGCCGGCACGATCAGCGACACGTAGCGCTCGCCGAACAGCGTCTTCGGCAGCAGTCGCGCGGTGGCGTTGGCCGGGATCAGTTCCGCCTTGTCCGGGTCGATGGCCAGCACCGAGGTGACCTTGCCGTTCGAGGTGGACGCCGACCGGACCTCCCCGACGATCAGGCCGCGCACCTTCACGTCCGCGTGATCGGGCAGCGAATTGCCCACCGTGTCGGTCACGAGCTTGACGTTGACGACCTTCTTGAAGGACTTGTTGTACATGCCGATCGTGAACGCGACGAACAGAGCGAGCACGAGAAAGAAGACCAGTCCGAGCACCCGCCGGCGCACGACCGAAGCTGTGTCGCTCATCCAGCAACCCTCACTGTGGTCGTGGTTCCCCAGATCGCGAGGCTGAGGAAGAAGTCGAGCACGGCGATGGTGACGATCGCGGTGCGGACCGCCCGGCCCACGGCCACGCCGACGCCGGCGGGACCGCCGGAGGCGTTGTAGCCGTAGTAGCAGTGGATCATGATCAGCACGAAGGCGAAGACCAGCACCTTTCCGAACGACCACAACACGTCGGCCGGCGGCAGGAACAGGTTGAAGTAGTGGTCGTACGAACCACTCGACTGCCCGTTGAAGAGGGTGCTGATGATCCGCGACGCGAAGTACGAGGCCAGCAGGCCCACGATGTAGAGCGGGATGACCGCGACGAATCCGGCGATCATGCGAGTGGTGACCAGGAAGGGCACGCTCGGCACCGCCATCACCTCGAGCGCGTCGATCTCTTCCGAGATCCGCATGGCACCGAGCTGGGCGGTGAAACCACAGCCGACCGTCGCCGACAGGGCCAGCCCCGCAACGATGGGTGCGATCTCGCGAGTGTTGACGTACGCGGAGAGGAAGCCGGTGAGGACCGAGCTGCCGAGCTGATCGAGCGCCGCGTAGCCCTGCAGCCCGACGACGACACCGGTGAAGCCCGACATCATCACGATGACGCCGATGGTGCCGCCGATCACGGCGAGGGCGCCGCTACCGAAGGTGACCTCGGCGAGCAGCCTGAGCACCTCACGGCCGTAGTGCGTGACGGTCCGCGGGATCCACCCGATCGCCCGGGCGTAGAACGACATCTGGTCGCCCGCCCGGTCGAGCACGTTCAGCGGCGCGCGACCCACCTTTCGCACCCGCATCAGGGTGCGGTCACCGTGCCCCTTCGCGATGGTCATTCGGTCAAGCCCCCTTCGCCGGAACGATCTGCAGGTACACCATGGTCAGGATCAGGTTCGCGAAGAAGAGCAGCAGGAACGTGATGACGACGGTCTGGTTCACGGCCTCGCCGACGCCCTTGGGACCAGGGTTCGGGTGCAGGCCCTTGTAGGCGGCCACGACGCCGGCGATGACACCGAAGATCGCGGCCTTCGCCTCGGCGATGTAGAGGTCGGGCAGCTGCGCCAGCGCGGAGAACGAGGACAGGTAGGCACCGGGGGTGCCACCCTGGAGGATCACGTTGAAGAAGTACCCACCGGCGATACCGACGACCGACACCAGTCCGTTGAGGAGGACCGCGACCAGCACCATGGCCAGCACGCGGGGCACGACCAGGCGCTGAACCGGGTTGATGCCCAGCACCTCCATCGCGTCGATCTCCTCGCGGATCGTCCGTGAGCCGAGGTCGGCGGTGACCGCCGAGCCGGCCGCGCCGGCGATCAGCAGGGCCGTCACGATCGGACTGCCCTGCTGGATCACCGCGAGGACGCTCGCGGCACCGGTGAACGACTCCGCCCCGAGCTGCTTGATCAGCGAGCCGGTCTGCAGCGACACGACGGCGCCGAACGGGATGGCGACGAGTGCGGTCGGCAGGATGGTGACGCTCGCGATGAACCAGGCCTGCTCGATGAACTCCCGGAGCTGGAACGGCTTACGGAACAGATTCCGGACGACGTCGACGAACAGCTGGACGATCAGACCGGCCTGGGTCAACGCTGCTGAAACGGGACTGAGCAGCGAATTCTTCGATCCCCCCATTCGCGCGGACTACCCGTGACTCCACGAGGACGACTCGGCACCGGAGTCGTTGTACACGGGGATCACCTGAGTGGCCTGGTCGTCGCCGAGGCTCTCGAGGATCGGCTGCTGCGCCTCCGGGGGAAGGGTGTGCAGGATCGAACGCACGCGGGCCTGCCGACGTCCGACCGCCTGCCGCACCGGCATTCCCGGGGTCGCCTGCATCTGCGGGACCACGCCGGAGACCTCCTGCGAGCCGTCGTGATGGCCGGCTTCCTTCATCGCGAGCTCGGCGGCCATCTGCGAGTCGTCCTTCTCCTCGGACATGCCGATGGGACCGATCTTGCTGCCGTTGAGGAACTGCTTGACCACCGGCTCCTCGCTGGTGAGCAGGACCTCTCGGGGGCCGAACATCACCAGCTGCTTGCGGAAGAGCATGCCCAGGTTGTCCGGCACGGTGCGAGCAAGGTTGATGTTGTGCGTCACGATCAGGATCGTCGCGTCGATCTGCGCGTTGATGTCGATCAGCAGCTGGCTGAGGTACGTGGTGCGCACCGGATCGAGGCCGGAGTCCGGCTCGTCGACGAGGATGATCTCGGGGTCGAGCACCAGGGCCCGGGCCAGCCCGGCGCGCTTGCGCATACCGCCGGAGATCTCGCCGGGAAGCTTGCTCTCGGCACCGATGAGGCCGTTGAGCTCGAGCTTCTCCATCACGATCTTGCGGATGTCGGACTCGGACTTCTTGGTGTGCTCGCGCAGCGGGAACGCGACGTTGTCGTAGAGGTTCATCGAACCGAACAGCGCACCGTCCTGGAAGAGGACGCCGAACATCTGCCGGATCTCGTAGAGCTCCTTGGACGAACACTGAAGGATGTCGGTGCCGTCGATCACGATCGACCCCTGTTCGGGCCGCAGAAGACCGATCAGCGACTTCAGGAACACCGACTTACCGGTTCCCGAAGGCCCGAGAAGGGCACTGACCTCGCCCGCAGGCAGCGTCAACGAGACGTCCTGCCAGATCTTCTGAGAGCCGAAAGACTTGGTGAGTCCTTCGACCGATACCTCTACTCCCACCGCAAACCTCCACGCTGTTCGATACACCGACCCCTGTTGTGGGTTGGGTCACTCTATCGCATCGATGTGGTACCTGTGACCCTCGATGCTACTCACGAGTAAGTACATAGCGCAAGAGCATCCCGGGAACCCCCGACTCACGCCCCCGACCTGCGCAAAGTGGACACTTTCCAGATGGTCGACGGCCCGAACGGAGCCCCTGAAAACGCGAAAAGAGGGTTACTCCCCACACGGGGGAGCAACCCTCTTTCCGATCGTGACGCCGAGGCGTTACACGAGGAGTCTTACTTGACGGAGATGGTGGCGCCGGCGGCGACCAGCTTCTCCTTGGCGGCCTCGGCCGCGTCCTTGGCAACCTTCTCCAGGATGGCCTTCGGCGCACCCTCGACGAGGTCCTTGGCCTCCTTCAGGCCCAGACCGGAGACGACCTCACGGACGACCTTGATGACCTGGATCTTCTTGTCGCCAGCCGACTCGAGGATGACGTCGAACTCGTCCTGCTCCTCAGCGGCCTCAGCGGCGGCGGCCGGGGCACCGGCGGCGGCAACGGCGACCGGAGCAGCGGCGGTGACCTCGAAGGTCTCCTCGAACGCCTTCACGAACTCCGAGAGCTCGAGGAGGGTGAGCTCCTTGAACTGGTCCAGCAACTCTTCGGTGGTGAGCTTCGCCATGATGGCGGTCCTTCCTGTAAGTCCCATGTCGCTGATCCGCGACGAAGTGGGAGGGGTGTGTTACGTGATACGCAAGACCTCGATGCGTCTACCCTGAGGTGGACACGGCCTCGTGCGGATCAGCTTTCGGCTGCGGAACCTTCCGCGGCCTTCTTCTCCTGCAGCGCGGCGGCCAGACGGGCCACCTGCGATGCCGGGGCATTGAACAGGCCAGCGGCCTTTGCCAAGTTGCCCTTCATAGCGCCGGCGAGCTTGGCCAGCAAGATCTCGCGGGACTCGAGGTCCGCGATCTTGTTGACCTCGTCCACGGACAGCGCGTTGCCGTCCATGTAGCCGCCCTTGATGACGAGCGCCTTGTTGTCCTTCGCGAAAGCCTTGATGGCCTTCGCGGCGTCGACCGGCTCGCCCTTGATGAATGCAATGGCGGTCGGTCCGACGAACAGGTCGTCAAGGCCCTCGACGCCCGCCTCTGCGGCGGCACGCTTGACCAGGGTGTTCTTGGCGACGGAGTAGGTAGCGCCTGCTCCGAGCGCGCGACGCAGCTGCGTCAGACTCGTCACCGACAGACCACGGTATTCCGTGATGACAGCGGCAGTCGAACCCTTGAACTGCTCAGTGATCTCCGAAACCGCGGAGACCTTTTCGGGCTTTGCCATACTTCGCCTCCTCTCGTGACATCGTGTTGGTCCGCCCTGCGGACGTGGCCACAACATGCAAAACGCCCCGGTGCAGGGCACACGGGGCGTACACGAGGAGGTCCGCGCCAGCTCACGCCGGACGCACATCTCCCCTACCTCGTCCTCCTGCGTGGGCCGCCGGGCATGTCCCGAACCTTCAACCGATGCTGTTTCCAACGTCGGTGACCAACGGTCTTGGGTAGAACTTCTTTGGGGTGAACTCGAAACAGTTCGAACTCTTTCCGAGACAGTACCGGACCCCGCAGGTGAACGCCAAAACGCCCCAGCAACCCCGAGGTCTCGAGAGATGCACGTCACATCGCCTACCGACGAGTGATGCAGTCGACGAAAGCAACGCGTATTTAGATGTTATATGCCGTAACACATAGCCCTATTGTCGATCCATGACGTCCACACTCGAAGCCCCGACCGGGCTCCTCGCCTCACGCTCGCGACGGTTCGCCGCGCTCGCCGTCATCTGCCTGGCCGAACTTCTCGTCGTCCTCGACAACACCATCGTCAACGTCGCGCTGCCCTCCATCGGCGTGGACCTGCAGACCGGCGTCAGCGGGCTGCAGTGGGTCGTCGACGCCTACACCCTGACCTTCGCCGGACTGCTGCTGGCCTGCGGCAACCTCGGCGACCGCTACGGGCGGCGCCGGGTGATGGTGGTCGGCCTCGCCGGGGTCGGCGTGATGTCCGTCGTCGGCGCCAACGCCGAGACCCTCGGTCACGTGATCGCCGCGCGCGCCGCGATGGGTGTGTTCGCCGCCGCCGTCTTCCCCGCCACCCTTGCCCTGATCATCAACATCTTCACCGACGTCCGCGAGCGCGCGTTGGCCATCGCGGCCTGGACGGCGATGGCCGGCTTCGCGATCGCGATCGGACCGATGTCCGGTGGCTGGCTGCTCGAACACTTCTCCTGGCACTCGGTGTTCTGGATCAACGTCCCCGTCGCCGCGGTCGCGGTCGTCGCCACGCTGGCACTGGTCCCCGAGTCCAAGGCGTCGACCGTCGGCCGCCTCGACCCGCTCGGGATCGGATTGTCGATCGCGGGCATCACCCTGCTCGTGTGGTCGATCATCGAGGCCCCCAAGTACGGGTGGACGAGCGCCGCCACCCTCGGCGGCATCGCGGCCGCGGCAGGGCTGCTGGTCGCGTTCGTGGCCTGGGAGCTGCGCACCCCGACGCCGATCCTGGACATGACGCTCTTCCGGAACCGGCGCTTCTCCCTGCCCGCACTGGCGATCGCGATCGCCTACTTCTCGATGTTCGGGTTCCTCTTCCTGATCACCCAGTACTTCCAGGGCGTGCGGGAGTACACCCCGTTCGAGTTCGGCGTCGCCTCGCTGCCGTTCGCCGCCTCGGTGGCGATCGGCGCACCCATCGCCACCCTGCTCGCCCAGCGGATCGGCACGACCGCCGTCATCGTGTTCGGACTGCTGCTCACCGGGCTCGGGCTCTACCTGGGCGGGCAGGTCACCGTCGACAGCGACTACCTGACCGGCGTACTGCCCTCGATGGTCTCGATGGCCCTCGGCCTCGCCATCGTGCAGGGCCCGGCCACCGAGTCCATCATGTCCTCACTCCCCCTCGACGAGGCCGGCGCGGGCTCGGCGGTCAACGACACCACCCGCGAGATCGGCGGCACCCTCGGCGTCGCGGTGCTCGGGTCCATCGTGGCCTCGTACTACGCGAGCACCATCGCGCCGGTCATCAGCCGGGTGCCCGACAGCTTCATGAACGAGGACGAGAAGGGGTTCGCGCGCGCCACGGTGCTCAGCGTCCTCGAGATCCGGAAGCGGGAGATCCCGGCCCTGCTCGAGCCGCAACGCGAACAGCTGATCACCGCGATGAAGACGACGGTGCTGCACGGCTCGCACACCGCGTCCCTCGTGGCCACCGGCGCGGTGCTCGTGTGCGCACTGATCGTCGCGGTCTTCCTGCCGTGGGCGCCGGCCGGCGGCGACTCCGTCATGCTGGCCTGGCGGGACAGAGACTGACCCCGAAACGACGACAAGGCCGGTACGGGAATCCCGTACCGGCCTTGTCGGCTGTGTAGCGACTTACTCTGCAGTGCAGAGGGTCGGCTCCGGCAAGCTACGCCTCGGTATCCTCGAGGAGGTTGCGGGTGCGGTTCGGATCCACCGGGATGCCCGGTCCGGTGGTGGTCGCAACCGTGACCTTCTTGACGTAGCGGCCCTTGGCGGAAGACGGCTTCGCACGCAGGATCTCGTCCAGCGCGGCGCCGTAGTTCTCCACCAGCTGAGCGTCGTCGAAGGACGCCTTGCCGATCACGAAGTGCAGGTTGGCCTGCTTGTCGACGCGGAAGTTGATCTTGCCGCCCTTGATCTCGGTGACAGCCTTGGCGACGTCGGCGGTGACGGTGCCGGTCTTCGGGTTCGGCATCAGGCCACGCGGTCCGAGGACGCGGGCGATGCGGCCGACCTTGGCCATCTGATCCGGGGTGGCGATCGCGGCGTCGAAGTCCAGCCAACCGCCCTGGATGCGCTCGATCAGGTCCTCGGCACCGACCGCGTCCGCACCGGCGGCCTCGGCCTCGGCGGCCTTCTCGCCAACGGCGAACACGATCACACGGGCGGTCTTACCGGTGCCGTGCGGGAGGTTGACGGTGCCACGGACCATCTGGTCCGCCTTGCGGGGATCGACGCCGAGTCGAACGGCGACCTCGACGGTCGCGTCCATCTTCGTGGAGGCGGTCTCCTTGGCGAGCTTCGCAGCCTGCAGCGGGCTGTAGAGCTTGCTCTGGTCGATCTTCTCAGCGGCGGCGAGGTACGCCTTGCTGCGCTTTGCCATTTCTTCTGTCCTAACTTCTCACCACAGTGTGTGTACCTGCAGCGGTGAATGGTTCAGTTGTGGTTGCGGGCCTGGCCGGCCCTCCCACGCGTGCTGTGGTTCTCAGCCCTCGACGATGATGCCCATGGAACGGGCAGTGCCGGCGATGATCTTCGCGGCCTGATCGATGTCGTTGGCGTTGAGGTCTTCGGCCTTGGTCTTCGCGATCTCGCGCACCTGGTCCATGGTCACGGTCGCGACCTTGGTCTTGTGCGGCTCGCCGGAGCCCTTCTGCACGCCAGCAGCCTTGAGCAGCAGCTTGGCGGCCGGAGGGGTCTTCAACTTGAAGTCGAAGGTCCGGTCCTCGTAGACGGAGATCTCCACGGGGATCACGTTGCCTCGCTGCGACTCGGTCGCGGCGTTGTAGGCCTTGCAGAACTCCATGATGTTCACGCCGTGCTGACCAAGCGCGGGACCCACGGGCGGGGCAGGGTTAGCCTGACCGGCCTGGATCTGAAGCTTGATGAGCCCGGCGAGCTTCTTCTTCTTGGGGGGCATCTTCGTTCCTAATTTCTTGCGGTGTGTGTTTCTTGCTACTGCAGTGCAAGTGTGTGGGGCGCTAGATCTTCGAGACCTGGTTGAACGAGAGCTCGACCGGGGTCTCGCGACCGAAGATCGAGACCAGCACCTTCAGCTTCTGCTGCTCCGCGTTGACCTCGCTGATGCTGGCGGGCAGCGTCGCGAACGGGCCGTCCATGACGGTCACGGACTCGCCGACCTCGAAGTCCACCTCGATGAGCGGCTTCGCGGCGGTCTCGCCGACCGCGCTCTCGCCCGCGGCGACCGACGCCGCGGCGGCGGGCTTCTTCGCACCCTCCTGCGGCATCAGGAACTTCACGACCTCGTTGATGGTCAGCGGCGACGGACGCGAGGTGGCGCCGACGAAACCGGTGACACCCGGGGTGTTGCGCACCGCGCCCCACGATTCGTCGTTGAGCTCCATGCGGACAAGGATGTAGCCAGGCAGAACCTTGCGGTTGACCTGCTTGCGCTGGCCGTTCTTGATCTCGGTGACCTCTTCGGTGGGAACCTCCACCTGGAAGATGTAGTCACCGACGTCGAGGTTCTGGACGCGGGTCTCGAGGTTGGCCTTCACCTTGTTCTCGTAGCCGGCGTAGGAGTGGATGACGTACCAGTCGCCGGGGGCGCGACGGAGCGCGGCCTTCATCTCGGCAACCGGGTCGACCGGCTCTTCTGCAGCGGCGGGGGCATCCGCCTCGGAGGTGGCTGCGACCTCGGCCTCGACGGCGTCGCCGTCAGCGCCCTCGTCGACGACTACGCCGTCAGCGGACTCCACAGCGACCGCGTCATCGGCAACATGCTCCTGCGCTGCAGCCTCAATTGCGTCGTTCTCGGGGGTGCTCACTGGCGCACTCGCTTCCTCTCATCGCATTTCGGTGTCCGGTATCAGCCGAACAACCAGCTGACGCCCTTGATGAACGCCAGGTCCAGTCCACTGATGAACGCCACCATGAAGGCGACGAAGACCAGGACCACAGTGGTGTAGGTGATCATCTGCTTGCGGTTCGGCCAGATCACCTTGCGGAGCTCGGCGATCACCTCGCGCAGGAATTTCCGCAGACGCTTGAAGAAGTTCTCCTTGCGCGGCTTGTCGGCCTTGGCCTTCTTGCCGGGCTTGGCCACGGCCGGCGCTCCGGCGGTGGCGGCGACCGTGGTCGCGGCGGAGGTGTCGGCATCCGCGCCGTTGGCGCGGGTACGACGTCCCGGACGCTTGCCGGTCGGCCGAGAGGAATCCGAAGCGACGGTGTTTGCGTCGTCAACGATGTCGCCGGAGTCCGAGGACCCCGCCGCGTTGCCGGCGTTTCCGCGATCCTCGCTCACCGTCGTTCCTCTCAGTCGCTGGCATCCGGGGCAGGGGCGACAGGACTTGAACCTGCAACCTGCGGTTTTGGAGACCGCTGCTCTGCCAGTTGAGCTACGCCCCTCTGGTCGACCGTCGCGTCCGAGTCCTCAGGACCCGAACCAGCCGACCAATCTGTGATCACACAACACGCGCGCCACCCCGATCGGCCTTGAACCGGCACCCCAGGGCAGCGCGCAGCGCTGAGTTATCGCAGAAATCTCAGTGTACTGCACGGTGGTCTTGCATTCCCAATCGGCTGGAAGTCAGCCGAATCGGACGGTAGCCGTGGCCCGTCCGAAGATCTTCTTCTCGTCCACCTTCGCGACGATGGCGATCACCGCGGTGCGGTTCTCGCTGTCGACAGACCGAACCTTACCGGTCAGCACGATCGCCGTGCCCTTGGTGTCGTTCGGAACGGCAACCGGGCTGGTGAAGCGCACGTTGTACTCGAGAACGGCACCCGGGTCGCCCACCCATCCGGTGATGTAGCCCGCGCCGATTCCCATCGTCAGCATGCCATGCGCGACCGCCGTCGGCAGACCGACCCCCTGCGCCACCGCATCGTCCCAGTGGATCGGGTTCGGGTCGCCGGCCACGCCCGCGTACTGCACCAGGTCGGACCGGGTCAACCGGACCGTCTTCTCCGGCAGTTCCTGGCCCTCGGCGATCTCGCCGAAAGTGCGCAGCGCCATCACTCGCCCTCCTCGACGTGTCGGCCCATCAGTGTCGTGTAGGTGGTGAGCACCAGCTCGCCGTCCTGGTCGGTGATGTCGTTGCGGGTCACGATGATGTCGCTGCCGCCCATCACACGCAGCGAGTCGACGAACACGTCGCAGTACAAGCGGTCCCCGACCTTCATCGGACGGTGGAAGACCAGTCGCTGGTCGGTGTGCAGGATCCGGCTGAGGTCCAGCTCCACGTTCAGGGTGTTGAAGAACTCTTCCTGAGCGAGGAAGCCGAACACCGAGATGAACGTCAGCGGGGCGATCAGGGTGTCGTACCCGAGCTCCTGCGCCGCGGCCTCGTCCCGGAAGGCGGGGTCGTCGTTCTTGACCGCCCGCGCGTACTCGCGCACCTTCTCGCGGCCGACCTCGTAGTAGTCGCTGAACCTGTGATGCAGGCCAACGAGATCAGCTGTCAGTTTCACCGAAGAAGCACCCTATCTGCACTGGACGCAGCAGTTGAGGGGCGGTTGTCGGTCATGGAAACCTGCTCCGGACTCCGTCGAGCGTGCGTCACACCATAAAAAAATTCGCGTGCCCCGCGATGAAGACTGCGGGGCACGCGAAGAAGACTACTTGGATTCGCGATGCGCCTGGTGAGTTCCGCAGTTCGGGCAGAACTTCTTGATCTCGAGGCGATCGGGATCGTTGCGCCGGTTCTTCTTGGTGATGTAGTTCCGGTGCTTGCATACCTCGCAGGCCAAGGTGATCTTGGGTCGAACGTCAGTCGAGGCCACGGTATGCCTTCTTTCGGGTGAATCTGATCGGGGTCAATCAGGGTGTGTTGCCATGTACTTCTGTGAAACCATGTGTCACTTGTGTAGCGATGGCCGGACTTGAACCGGCGACACAACGATTATGAGTCGTTTGCTCTACCAACTGAGCTACACCGCCTCGGTGCATCGATGCCAGTCTAATAGGCACCCAATCCAGCGAGCCCCCTAACGGAATCGAACCGTTGACCTTTTCCTTACCATGGAAACGCTCTGCCGACTGAGCTAAGGGGGCGTGCTTCCGCGCACTTCGTTCGTGCGTTGAAGCCTCCAAGAGGTTACACAGTCTCCGTCCGGAGTTCCAAACCGCGAGGTCAGGACCCGTTTTCGACTGTCTAACCACCGGATCCCAGCGAGCGTGAGCTCACCGGGACCCAGGTGTGGCAGGTGTAGGATTCGAACCTACGTAGGCATAAGCCGACGGATTTACAGTCCGCTCCCATTGGCCGCTCGGGCAACCTGCCTGGTGTCATCCAGAGTCAGCTCGAACCGCCGTTGCCGGCGCTCTCGGAACGTTCCCTGGCGCGGAAAGCAGAATACAACGACCGGGGCGGGTTAACGCAAACCGTGTGGTTATCGTGGGTTCTCGAGCGCCGGAACGGGTCCGTGCGCACCGAGCAGAACTAGGAGACGCCGTGGCGGATTCGTCCTTCGACGTGGTGAGCAAGGTTGACCGGCAGGAGGTCGACAACGCGCTGAACCAGGCCGGCAAGGAGCTGTCGACGCGCTTCGACTTCCGCAACACCGGCGCGAGCATCGAGTGGTCCGGCGACGAGGCGATCGCGCTGACGGCGGACACCGAGGAGCGTCTGCTCGCCGCGCTGGAGGTGTTCAAGGAGAAGCTGATCCGCCGGGACATCTCGCTCAAGGCCTTCGAGGCCGGCGAGCCCGCGCAGTCCGGCAAGGTCTACAAGCTCACCGGCACCCTTGTCCAGGGCATCACCAGCGAGAACGCGAAGAAGATCTCGAAGAAGATCCGCGACGAGGGCCCCAAGAGCGTCAAGGCGCAGATTCAGGGCGAGGAACTGCGGGTGACCAGCAAGAACCGCGACGACCTGCAGTCGGTCATCGCGCTGCTCAAGGGCTCGGACTTCGGCATCGCCCTGCAGTTCGTGAACTACCGCTAGCTGTTCGCGAGCCGCCAGCGGCCGACATACGACGACGCCGGGGCGCCCGAGAGGGCTCCCCGGCGTCGTCGTGTCACGGGCCGCTCAGGCGGGTGCGGCGATCACTCCGCGACCACCGGCAGCACCAGCTGCTGGGCGGGATCGCCCGCGGCGATGCTCACCTGGCGTGGGACCAGCCCACCGCGGAAGTTCGAGTCGCCGCCGGCCAGCACGAGACGCACGCTGTGACCGGTGTCGAACCGGTGCACGATCGCCGGCAGCGTCACCCGGACCGGCGCGGCCGGGTCGAGGACCCGCACCGGGGCGATCTGACCGTTGACGAGCGTCGCCGCCCCGTCCGGCGCCACGTCGTAGAGCTTGGCGAAGAGCACCACGGCGTCTGCCGGGCCCGTGACCGGGGTCGGAGTCGACACCTGCAGGTTCACCGTGGGCGCGCCCACGACGTCCAGCGGCGCCGACAGTGACGGCCCGGTCCAGCTCGTGTAGCTGCCCGGCGGCTGGTTCTCGGGCCGCGGCCCCGGCGGCACCGTGATGTTCGACGGGGTGGAACCGGCGACCAGCCCGCCCGCGGGCGTGCCGAGCGTCTGCACCCCCGGACGGATCGCGTCGCGCTCGCCCGTCAGCCGACCGCCGTCCGAGAGGTACAGCGAATGCCGCTGTCCGACATCGACATTCGGCGCGGATGCGTAGGCCCGCGCCGGGTCGTCGGCGTCGGCGGCCCAGTCCCGGTGGTAGGCGAAGGTCGGGCCGGTGTCCACCGCCGCGCCCTTGAGGTAGTGGTCGAACCAGTCGAGGTAGCGCCGGGTCGGGTACTGGGTGTCCGGGTCCGGCTTCCGCGCCGCGCCGGTCAGCAGACCGGGTGCCGAGTGCCCGGCCTCCTGCCAGATCATCTTGACCGGGGCGTCCCGACGGGCCAGCGCGTCGTAGGTGGCCCGGGCCTCGTTGAGGTTGAACAGAGTGTCCTGCTCGCCCTGCACCAGCAGCACCGGGACGGTGATCCGGTCCGCGTACGAGGCGACCGACGCCGAACGGAGGACCTGCACGGCCGCCGGGTTCGGATAGCCCTGCGCGACCGCCTGCGGCAGCTCTGCGCAGACGAAGTCGACGAAGTTCGGGCAGGGCAGCACCCGTTCCGGGTACCGCTGGTAGCCGGCCGCACCGGGCGCGGAGATACCGGCCCCGGTGAACAGCAGGGCCCACGACGTCTTCGCCACACCCGGCACCTCGGAGCTGACCCCGGCTGCGGCGTTGGGCGCCAACGAGTAGCTCAGGTCGTTCCAGGTGATCATCGGCACCAGCGCGTCGATGCGGGGATCGACGGCCGCGGCGGCGAACTGGACCGCCCCACCGTAGGACCCGCCGATCATGCCGACCCGGGGGTCGTTGCCGAGCGCCTCGCCGTTGTTGGCGACCGTGTCGCGCACCACGTAGTCCAGGCCCGGCACCGGCTGGGTGTGCGCGGCGTCGCGATAGGCGATCCCGTTCGCGCCGCCGAGGAAGCTGACCAGGTCCTGGGCGGCGCGACCGTCCTGGTCCGGGCTGTCGAGGCTGACCTTGCAGCCGGTCCCGCCGAAGCCGAGGCCCGAGTACGCCAGCACCACGTAGCCGCGGCCGGCGAGGAACTCGGCGGTCGGCCGCAGCGCGTCCTTGGTCTGCGCGAACCCGTGGGTGGTGAGCACCGCGGGCGCGGGAGCGGCGGCCGACACCCCGGCCGGTGTGTACAGGTCGCCCTCGACGTCGCAGTGCTGGGTGCCGTCCGGCCCCACCGTGGCGTCGAAGTGCAGGGTGCTCACGGTGAATCCGGAGGGTTCCGCGGCCGCCGAGGCCGGGGCGATCGTCATCGCGGCCGCCGCCAGCAGCGCCGCGGTCAGGGCAGATCCGGCCGCCCTGGTTCGTTGTGTCATGGGCCAATCCGTCCCGTCGCCATCGCCTGCGCCGACGGGGGCCTCCGCCCTGCCGGCACCGGCAATCTACGCCTACCGACCGGTAAGGCTGTTTTGCGACACGCCAGCCGTCAATCGGGCAGCTTGCGCCCGGCCAGATCCTCGAGCCGGGCGATGCGATCGGCCATCGGCGGATGGGTGGAGAACATCCGGCTCATCTTGTCGCCGGCGCGGAACGGGTTGGCGATCATCATGTGCGACTGCGCGGCGATCTTCGGCTCCGGAGGCAGCGGCGCCGCCTGCACACCCCGCTCGAGCTTGCGCAGCGCCGACGCCAGCGCCAGCGGGTCGCCGCTCAGCTCGGCCCCCGACTGATCAGCCTGGTACTCCCTCGATCGCGAGACCGCCATCTTCACCACGGTCGCCGCGATCGGCCCGAGCAGCGAGACCAGCAGCAGCGCGAACGGATTCGGGCGGTCGTCACCGCGGCCGCCGAACATGCCGGCGAACATCGCCATGTTGGCCAGCCCGGAGATCACCGCGGCCATCGCACCCGCGACCGAGGAGATCAGGATGTCGCGGTTGTAGACGTGCGAGAGTTCGTGCCCCAGCACCGCGCGCAGTTCGCGCTCGTCGAGGATCTGCAGGATCCCGCTGGTGCAGCACACCGCGGCGTTGCGTGGGTTGCGGCCGGTGGCGAACGCGTTGGGCGCCGCGGTCGGGCTGATGTAGAGCCGCGGCATCGGCTGGTGCGCGGTGGTCGCCAGTTCCCGGACGATCTTGTAGATCACCGGAGCCTCGACCTCGGTGATCGGCTGGGCGTGCATCGCCTTGAGCGCCAGCTTGTCGCTGTTGAAGTACGCGTAGGCGTTCATACCGACCGCCAGCACGATCGAGAGCACCAGAATCGTCGGATTCCGGAACAGTGCCCCGATGAAGACGATCAGCGCCGACATTCCGACCAGCAAGCCGAAAGTCTTGAGCCCGTTCGAGTACCGATGCACGGTCGCCTCTTCTCTCGCAGTCAGTCAAGAGGTGAACGAAGAAAACCACGATCAGAGTTCCCACCCGCGGGGCGTCGCCACCACGCCGGGACCAACGCTACCGTCAGCCGACCCGGTCGATCGTGTATTCGACGAGGCGCGCCAGGGCCTCGTTCGCGGGCCCCTGCGGCAGCTGCGCGAGCTGGGCGCGGGCGGAGTCCGCGTACTCGGAGAGCTTCGCCTTCGCCGCGGCCATTCCGGGCGAGCGTTCGAGCAACGCCAGCGCCTCGGCCACCTCGTCGTCGTCGGTGACGGGTCCGGCCAGCAGCACCCGGAGCCGGTCCGCGTCCGGGCCCTCCTCGCGCAGCGCGTACAGCACCGGCAGGGTGTGCACGCCCTCGCGGAGATCGGTGCCTGGCGTCTTGCCCGACTGCGCCGCGACCGACGAGATGTCGATGATGTCGTCGGAGATCTGGAAGGCCGTCCCTACCGCGTCACCGAGGCGCTCGAGCCGCTCGACGTCCTCGGGCGAGGCGCCGGAGAAGGTGCCGCCGAACCGGCCGCAGGCGGCGATCAGCGAACCCGTCTTCTCCCAGACCACCTTCAGGTAGTGCTCGACCGGGTCCTGGTCCTTCTTGACGCCGATCGTCTCGCGCATCTGACCGGTGACCAGCTCGGCGAAGGTCTCGGCGATGATCTGCACCGCCTCCGGTCCCAGGGTCGAGACCAGTCGGGACGCGTGGGCGAACAGGTAGTCCCCGGCGAGGATCGCCACGCTGTTCCCCCACCGGGAGTTGGCGCTCGGGGCGCCGCGTCGCATGGACGCCTCGTCCATCACGTCGTCGTGGTAGAGCGTCGCGAGGTGGGTGAGCTCGACGACAGTCGCGGCGGTGGTCACCGCCGCGGCCGTCGGATCGGGACCCAGCTGCGCGGTGAGCACCGTGAACAGGGGGCGGAAGCGTTTGCCACCCGCCTTCGCCAGATGCAGCGCCGCCTCGGTCAGGAAGTCCTCCCCGTCGGACAGCTCACCGACCAGCAACGCCTCCACGTCGGCCAGCCCGGACCGCACCACGTCGGCCAGCGCCTGGTCGCCCAGATCCACACCGGCGACGACGGTGTTCGTCGCTTCGCTCGTGCTCACGATCTCAGTACCCATCCTTGTTCTCGGGATACCGGTACCCGCACCCGACATCCGCCACCCGGCAACCGCGTTTGGTGCCACGGTAGTGAACCTATCGGGTCGGCCGCTCCCCCGGGCTGCCCCGACCGCCGCGGGTCGGCCTGAGAAGATACTGCTGTGGTGCCTCCGCAGGTCGACGCAGACTCGTCGACGATCCCGTCCAGCGACCTCCCCGTCATGCCCGCAGCGACCGAGGTGCTGGTGATCGGCGCAGGTCCGGCGGGTTCCGCGGCCGCAGCCTGGGCCGCCCGCGCCGGCCGGGACGTGCTGCTCGCCGACGCCGCGACGTTCCCCCGGGACAAGACCTGCGGCGACGGGCTCACCCCCCGCGCGATCGCCGAACTCGGCCGCCTCGGCCTCGGCGACTGGCTCGCGGGCCGGGCCACCAACCGGGGACTTCGGCTCTCCGGCTTCGGCCAGGAACTGGAGCTGCCGTGGCCGGGCGGGTCGCTGCCCGCGACCGGGAGCGCGGTCCCGCGTACCGAACTCGACGACCGGATCCGGCAGCTCGCGGTCGCCGCCGGCGCGCGAATGGTGCAGGGCGCCAAGGCCGTCGACGTCGACCGCGCGGGCGCCCGGGTCCGCTCCGTGACGTTGCAGACCGCGCACGGACCGCGTGTGGTCGCCTGCGAGCGGCTGATCGTCGCCGACGGGGTGCGCTCGACCCTGGGCAAGCGACTGGGCAGGCAGTGGCACCGCGACACCGCCTACGGCGTGGCGGCCCGCGCGTACGTCGACTCCGGCCGCAGCGACGACGAGTGGATCACCTCACACCTCGAACTGCGGGACCGCGAGGGCACCCTGCAGTCGGGATACGGCTGGGTGTTCCCGCTGGGCACCGGCGAGGTCAACCTCGGCGTCGGCACCCTGGCCACCGCGAAGCGACCGGCCCCCGGCGCGTTGCGACCGCTCATCGAGCTGTACGCAGAGCAGCGGCGGACCGAGTGGGAGCTGGACGGGCCGGTCCGTGCGGTGGCGTCCGCGCTGCTGCCGATGGGCGGCGCGGTCTCGAACATCGCCGGACCGAACTGGGCCATCATCGGCGACGCCGCAGCCTGCGTGAACCCGCTCAACGGCGAGGGCATCGACTACGGCCTCGAAACCGGTCGGGTCGTCGCGGAGGTGCTGGGCGAGTCCGACCTCACCGAGCTGTGGCCGAGCGAGCTGCGTCGACGCTACGGGCACGCGTTCTCCATCGCCCGACGGCTCGCGGGCCTGCTCACCGTGCCGCGGATCCTGCCCGCGTCCGGACCGGTCGCGATGCGCTCGCGCGCGCTGATGACGGTCGCGGTGCGGGTGATGGGCAACCTCGTCACCGAGGCCGACCGAGACCTCACCGCCCGGGCCTGGCGGGCCTCCGGAGCGTCGTCGCTGCGGCTGGACGGCCGACCGCCGTTCAGCTGAACCCGCCGTCCCCGAGGTGGTCTCAGATCCTTCCGAGCGAGAAGGTGGGGAAACGTCCACCGGCGCGGTGCCCGCGGAACTCCACCCGGGCATGCGACCGGGTGCGGTCGGGCAGCGTCCCCTCGATCGAGGCGTAGACCCACGGTCCGTCGTCCAGTTCCACGATCGCGATCGTGGCCGGCTCGTCGTGGGTGTGCGGCATGCAGCCGGGCAGGGTCACCGGCGGCACGGCGTCGGGGTGCATACGGGTCCACGAGACGATCGATCCGGTGCCCGAGCACGGCACCCAGTCGAGCTCGTCGCACCCGCAGGACGTGCACGCCCAGGTGTCCGGGGCGAACATGGTCGCGCAGTCCTCGCAGCAGCGGATCATCAGGGTGTCGACCGTCGTGGGCCGCAGCATCGCCGTCATGCCGACACCGCGTCTCGCTCCGACTTCAGGGCTCTCACCATCGCATCACCGAAGCCCTCGGGATCACCGATCAGCCAGCAGTGGTTTCCCGCCACCGTGACCACCCGCGGATCGCCGAGCGCCGCCCGCATGGCCTCGAAGCTGACATGCGGAATGACGGTGTCCGCGGTCCCCCACAGGAGGGTCACCGGCAGGCCGCGATCCGCCAGCTCCGCGAGTTCGGCGCGCAGGTCGGCCTTGCGGGCGACGTGCCCGGCGCGCCAGACTGCCATCGGATCACGCAGCACGTTCGGCAGCGCATCGCCGGCGATCGCGCCGACCACCTGCTTGAACGGTCGCGCCGAGAACGCGGTCGCCTGCAGGTGCCAGGCCCACTCCCACAGCGGCCGCTCCCGGATCGGCCGCACCTCGCCGTCGGGCGACCAGTGCGCCCCACCGACCGAGTTCACGAGAACCAGGGAATCCACGTGGTCGGGCAGGTCGTGCGCGGCCCGCGCGGCGACACCGCCGCCGAAGGAGTGGCCGACCACCGTCACCGCGCCGCGAATGCCGACCGCGTCGATGAACCTGCCGACCCACCGCGCGTACCCGGCCAGGTCGCGCTCGCCCTCGGGGAGCTCCGCGGTACCGCCGAATCCGGGCATCGCGGGGGCGTACACGCGCACACCGCGGTGAGCCAGGCTGCGCAGCGCCGTCTGGTACGCGCCGGGCGCGAGCCCCCACCCGTGCAGGAACACCACCGGCCGGCCGTGCCCGCCGACACCGTAGGACACCTCGGACGAGCCGACGCGGACGTCCCTCCATCGAATGTCCTGCGCCGGGCGCAGGACATTGGGGCGGGACTGGCCGTACTCGAACTCGTGCATCGGAACCTCGACTTCGCGACAGACATCTGAGACTTGCATCACAGTGCCCGGTATCGCGCATTCGCACCACGGCCGAACTACCGGTGTAGGTACCTGTTTTTGACCGAACGGGTACCCGGGGTGACGCAAAGTCGCAGGTCAGTTCAGTCCCGGAGCCGACTGCGGTACCCCATCCGCGTCCACCCGAGCGGCCCGCTCGACGACCCACGCGGCGATCTGGGTGCGCGAGCTGAATCCGAGCTTCGCGAGCAGACGTTCCACATGCCCCTGCGCGGTACGCAACGAGATGACGAGTTCCGCGGCGATCTCCTTGTTCGTCATTCCGCGGGCAACCAGCGCGGCGACCTCCTGCTCGCGTCGCGTGAGGCCGTCCCCCGGATCGGAACGCGGGCCGGCGGCGCGTTCGTCGAGGGCGAAGGCGATCGACTCCTCCGCGCTCCACCCCGACCCCTCCGCGACCGCAGCCTCGAACGCCGTGTCCCCCAGCACCTGCCGAGTTCGCCGTTCGCACTCCCCGTGAAAGGTCTTCAGTTTCGGCGCGACCACCCCGGTGGTACTGCCGATGCCCCGCCACAACGACCTCGCCGCACCCAACAACATCGCCGCGCGGCGACCATGTCGCTCGGCTCCGGCGATCCAGGCCAACGCCTCGAGGCACATGGCGGCGGCCATCACGTCGCCGGTCGGCCGGGTCAGCCGCAGTCCCTGCTCGAGCAGTGCCTGCGATCGCCGGGAATCGCTCTCCCACAGGGACAGCCCCAGCGCACACACCGCGTACGCCCGGTAGACCGACTCACCCGTCGACTCACTGATCGCGAGAGCCTCTTCCTGGCATTCGACGGCCCGAGCGGTGTCGCCGAGCAGCCCGGACGCCACCGCGATCCCGAGCAGGGTCGAGATCTGCCGGATGTGATTCCCCTCGGACCGGAAGACCTCGAGCGCCCCTTCCAGCGAGGCCAATGCGCCGGTGAGGTCGCCGCTGAAAGCGGCCAGGTATCCGGCGGCGTGCATCACGAGCGCGCGCGTCATCGGGTCACCGAGCTGCTCGGCGAGGTCTGCTGCCTCCGTGATCAGCAGGGTTCCGGCGGCGATGTCGCCCTGATTGCTGGCCAGCAGGCTGTCTGCGCACAGCGCCTTGACCCGTGTGACGCTCGGTTCGCCGTCCTGCAGCGAGAGTGCGCGGTCGAGCCAGTACCGGCCCTCGCGGAGCAGTCCCTGCGACATCCAGAACGCGAACAGCGCGACGGCGATCCGGAGCCCGTGGTCGGCCTCGCCGGGCTCGGTCAGACTGAACTGCATTGCCTCCCGCAGATTCGACTGCTCCCGGTCGAGCCTGGCTGTGAGGCCGACCTGCTGCGGTCCGATCCACTCGGACCGCACGGCGAGCACGAGCTGCTGGTACCAGTCCCGGTGACGGCGCCGCAGGTCCTCGAAGTCACCGGCCTCGAGCAGCTTGTCCCGACCGTACTCACGAAGGGTCTCGAGCATCCGGTAGCGCACCACCGCCCCGACGTCCTCGCGGATCAGGATCGACTTGTCCACCAGCGACGCGAGGAGATCCAGGACCTCGTCCGCGGGCACGCCCTCGGCACACACACCCTCGACGGCGTCGATTTCGAACCCGCCGGCGAACACCGCGAGCCGTCCCCACAGTTCGCGTTCCGGCGCGGTGCACAGTTCGTGGCTCCAGTCCACGCACAGACGCAGGCTCTGCTGCCGGCTCGGCGATCCGCGATGCCCCCCGGTGAGCAGCCGGAAGCGATCGGTGAGGCGATCGAGGATCTGGTCCGGAGACAACACCCGAACCCGTGCCGCGGCGAGCTCGATGGACAGGGGCAGCCCGTCCAGTCGGCGGCAGATCTCGGCGACAGCGTGCCGGTTCTCGTCGGTGACCTCGAACCCGTGGACCATGGCCGTGGCTCGCTCGGCGAACAGTGCAACCGCGTCGTAGCTGGGCAGGCCGTGCAAGGTCGACGCCGGGTCGGGAGCCGGAAAGGCCAACGGCGGCACCCGCAGCAACGCCTCGCCGCCGATCTCCAGGGCCTCGCGGCTGGTGGCCAGGATCCGAATGCCCAGGCACCCGCGCAGCACGGTGTCGGCGAGTTCGGCGACGGCTCCCACGAGGTGCTCGCAGTTGTCGAACACGAGCAACAGGTTCCGGTCCCGGAGCCGCTCCACCAACATCTCGGTCGACGGCCTGCTCGAGTTGTCCCGCATTCCCACCGCGGCGGCCACGGTCACCGGCACCAGAGCTGGATCGTGCAGTTCGCCGAGTTCGATCAGCCAGACCCCGTCCGGGAAGCTCCGTGCCGTCTCCTCGGCCACCCGCAACGCCAATCGGGTCTTGCCGACACCGCCGATCCCCGTCAAGGTCACCAGCCGCGAGGCCGCGAGCAGCCGTTTCGCCTCCGTCACCTCCCGGCGACGACCGACGAAGGTGGTCAGTTCCAGAGGCAGATTCCCGAGCGCGCGTCCTCGGGTAGCAGGTGGCATCGACTGTCGCTTTCCGTGGGTGGTTCCCCTGCGCCCACGCTACCTTCGCGCGCGATACCCGGCTGAGGTCAGCTCGCCGAGGGCGAAGCACCGCCACACCGGCAGAACACCGGATACCGCTCGCCCGACACCGAGTGGTCGAAGCGCACCCGAACCTCCCGTTCGGTGCACACCGCGGTCTCGCCGTCGATCCAGGTACAGATCCACGGACCGTCGTCCAGTGCCACCACGGCGAGCAGGCACGGCATCGGCTCGTCCCCGGCGCCCGAGCGAGCGCAATCGACCACCGTCCACCGCTGGACCGCCCCGAGCCCGGTGGACGCCACGACGGACAGTGCCGAACTTCCGCAGGCGTCGCACGGCGCGGTACCCGGGGCGAGAAAGGCCTCGCAGCGGTCGCAACGCCGGATCATCAGCGCATCCCTCGTGACGTTCGGCCACGGCACCTCCGGCATCGGCCCGGGCCGACGGTCCAGCACGGCCGACGTCGAACCGGCCGGTCGTTCACTGCGTGACGTGGTGTGGAACATCTTCAGACCTCAACTCGCCCGGTGGATGAATGCGACCCCCACCACACTCCTCGCGAAGCGCAGGACCGACGAGGGCAGGATGACCCGGAGGCATACCTGCTTTTGCCGTCGGTCCTGCTCAGTCCTGGTCCCGTGCCTGCTCCACGACCCACGCGGCGATCTGGGTGCGTGAGGTGAACCCGAGCTTGGCGAGCACGTGCTCGACGTGCCCCTGGGCCGTGCGCTGCGAGATGACGAGCTTCGCCGCGATCGCCTTGTTGGTCAGGCCCTGGGCGACCAGCTCGGCGACCTGCTGTTCGCGCCGTGTGAGCCCGACGTCGGCGGCCTGCTGCGGCACGGCGGGTGTCTGCCGCTCGTCGAGGGCGTAGCCGACCGCGTCCTCGAAGCTCATGTTCCGGCCCTGCCTGAGCGCCACCTCGAACAGCCCGTCACCGAGCCCCGCGCGGGCGCTGCGCTCGCACTCCTCGTGGAAGACGAGGAGGTTGGGCACGAGCACCGGCGGGCTGCCGACCGTGTGGGACAGCGAGCCGGCGGCACCCATCAGCACCGCCGCGCGCCGATGCTGGCCGTCGCGGCCCGCGATCCAGGCGAGGATCTCGAGGCACGAGCTGGATCCGAGCGGGTCGTCGACCACCCGTGACAGTCGCAGTCCCTGCGCGAGCAACGCCTCCGATCGCACCGGATCCTCCGCCCACACCGTCAGGCCGAGGGCCAGCGCCGAGTACCCGCGGAACGCCGACTCGCCGTGCGGCTCGGTGATGGCCAGCACCCGCTCGTGATATCCCACCGCCCGTTCCTCGTCGCCGAGCAGTCCGCACGCGACGGCGAGGCCGAGCAGCGAGGTGGTCTGCCGGAGCAGGTCCCCCTCCGCCTCGAACCCCTCGATCGCCGGCTCGAACAACTCGACAGCCTCCGGCAGCCGGCCGCCGAACAAGGCCTGCGAACCCGCGGCCAGCGTCACCAACAGGTCCGACCGTGGATCGCCGAGCCGGTCCGCCACCGCTCGCGCCCGTGCCACCAGGGCGCCGGCCGCGTCGATGTCGCCCTGAGTGCCCGCCAGCACGCACGTGACGTAGAGGCCTTTCACCAGCTCCGGGGTCGGGTACTCCGGTGCCGCGGCCACCGTGCGGTCCAGCCAGAGCCTGCCCTCGACCAGCAGTCCCCGGCACAGCCAGTACGGGTACAGGGCCGTCGCGATGCGCAGGCCCGGCAGGCTTTCGCCGGGCACCGCGATGCAGCAGTGCATGGCCTCGCGCAGGTTGGGCTGCTCACGTTCGAGCCGGGTGAGCCACTGCACCTGTTTCGGGCTGATCCATTCGGCCTCCGCGCGCAGTACCAGCGCCTCGTACCAGTCCCGGTGCCTGCGGTGCACCGCCTCGTACTCGCCCGAGGACTCCAGCTTCTCGCGGCCGTATTCGCGCAGCGTCTCGAGCATCCGGTAGCGGACGACCGCCCCGGCCTCCTCGCGGATCAGGATCGACTTGTCGACCAGCGACGCGAGCACGTCCAGCAGGTCGACCGGTACCGGATCCCCGGTGCACACACCCTCGACCGCATCGAGTTCGAAGCTGCCGGCGAACGCCGCCAGCCGCCGCCACAGCACCTGTTCGTCCGGCGTGCACAACTCGTGACTCCAGTCGACACTCATCCGCAGCGACTGCTGGCGGGTGGGCGCTCCGCGGCTGCCCATGGTCAGCAGCCGGTACCGGTCGGTGAGCCGCTCGAGAATCTGCTCCGCGGACATCGCCCGCAACCGCACCGCCGCCAGCTCGATGGGCAGCGGCAGGCCGTCGAGCTGGCGGCAGATCTGGGCGATCGCGGCCCGGTTGTCGTCGGTCAGGGCGAATCCGGGCACCGCCGCGCCGGCCCGCTCGACGAACAGCGTCACCGCCTCGTAGCGGGGCAGGCCCTGCAGTGTCGGCGGCTTGTCGGGGTCCGGGACGGTCAGCGAGGGCACCCGCATGACGGCCTCGCCACCGATGGCGAGGGGTTCACGGCTGGTCGCCAGGATCCGCAGCTCCGGGCAGGCGCGCAGGAGGTTCTCCGCGAGGCTCGCGACGGCATCGATCAGGTGCTCGCAGTTGTCGAGGACCAGCAGCAGTCGCCGGGTGGCCAGGTAGTCGGTCAGCAGGGACAGCGCACCCTGCCCCGGCAGCTCGCGCAGGCCCAGCGCCGCCACGACGGTGTCGACGACGAGGGCGGCGTCCTGGAGCTCGCCGAGTTCGACCAGCCACACGCCGTCCTCGAACGCCCGGCGCGAATCCTCGGCAACCCGCAGCGACAGCCGGGTCTTGCCCACCCCGCCGATACCGGTGAGGGTCACCAGCCGCGACACCGACAGCAGCCGCTTCGCCTCGGTGACCTCGCGGCGCCTGCCCACGAAACTGGTCAGCTCCTGGGGCAGATTGCCCGGTGCACCACGGACGGCGGACTGCTTCATCAGACGTCACTCCTCCCGCGTGGAACCCTCAGCGGACAGTTCGGTAACCGGCCTTCGATGGTGCGGCCGAAACGCCAACCTATCGAGATCGGAGCCGACACTCCCGGGGTTTTCTAGCGGTGTGCTCTATGTAACGCCACGATCCCGCCGGTCAGGTTGCGCCACTGTACGTGCCGCCAGCCGGCGGCCTCGATCGTGGCGGCCAGCTGCTCCTGCGTCGGCCAGGCCCGGATGGACTCCGCAAGGTACACGTAGGCGTCGGGGTTGCTGCTCACCGCACGCGCGACCCACGGCAGCGCCTTCATCAGGTACTCCATGTAGACCTGCCGGAACGGCCCGAAGGTCGGAGTGGAGAATTCGCTGACCACCAGGCGCCCGCCCGGCTTGGTGACGCGGGCGATCTCGCGCAGTCCGGCCTCGAAGTCCGAGACGTTGCGGAGCCCGAACGAGATCGTCGCGGCGTCGAACACCGCGTCGGCGTACGGCAGTGCCATCGCGTCGCCGGCGACCATCGGCACCCGGCGGGCGGCTCCCGCGTGCAGCATTCCCTTGGAGAAGTCGGTGGCGACCACCCAGGCGCCGGACCGTCCGAGTTCCACCGTCGAGACGCCGGTGCCCGCCGCGAGGTCGAGAACCCGCTCGCCGGGCTTCAGGTCGAGTGCCGCGCGGGTCGCCTTGCGCCAGCTCCGGTCCTGACCGAACGAGAGAACGGTGTTGGTGAGGTCGTAGCGCTTGGCGACGCCGTCGAACATCGACGCGACCTCGTGCGGTTTCTTGTCGAGCGACGCCCGCGACCCGTGTGTTGTTGCCACGCCATTGACGGTACAGGCGCGACGACGGCCGCCTGCGGCCAGTTCACGGCGTCGACGGTGCCGTCCGTCACTCACGCGGTCCGCGGAAACCTCGCCGCCGCGGACCCGGTCACCTCGGCGTAGTGGCCGAGCAGCTCCTCGCACACGGCGGCCCAGCTCCGACCTCGGACCGAACGCCGGGCGGACTCGGCGAAGCGACTGCGCAGCAACGGCTCTCGCAACGCATCCACGGCACTGGGCAGCAGGTCGGCAAAGCGCTCGACCGCGAGGAGGTACCCGTTGCCGCAGTGCGCGATCAGATCGCGCGGGCCGCCCGCGTCCGGGCCGATCACCGGCACCCCGCTCGAGAGCGCCTCCTGCACGGCCTGGCAGAACGTCTCGTGCTCGCCGGGATGGACGAACACGTCGAGGCTCGCGTACGCACGAGCGAGGTCGTCGCCGCCGAGCTCACCGGTGAAGACCGCGGACGGCAACAGTGCCTGTAGCCGCGAACGCTCGGGGCCGCCCCCGACGATCACCAGCTGCAGACTCGGGTCGTCGGCGAGCACCGCCAGCCGCTCGACGTGCTTCTCGGGTGCCAGTCGGCCGACGAAGCCGACGATCAGTCGCTCGCCGGTGTCGTCCCATCGCGATCGCAGCTCGGCGCTGCGGCGGGAGGGCGCGAACCTGGTGGTGTCCACGCCGCGCGCCCAGCGGTGCACCCGCGGCACCCCGTGCGCGACGAGCGCGTCCACCGCGGAGGAGGACGGGGCGAGGGTCCGGGCCGCACCACGGTGCAGCCGCCGGGTCCACCGCCACGCGACCCGGCTGGTCAGCCCGAGGCCGTAGCTCTCGGCGAAACCGGCAACGTCGGTCTGGTACACCGCGACCGCGGGCACGTCCAGCCGGCGCGCGGCCGCCAGGCCGCCCGCACCCAGCACGAACGGCGACGCGAGGTGCACCACGTCGGGGGCGAACGCCCGCAGGGCAGCGGTCAGCCCGGGCTGCGGGATGCCGACCGGCAGCGAACTGACCCTGGGGATCATCATCGCGGGCACGCGGTGCACGGGGACGCCGTCGTGGTCGACGGCGGCGGGCGGCCGCCCGGCGACGGTGTCCGGGGCCACGATCATCGCCTGGTGCCCACGCCGGTCCAGGTGCTCGACGACCCGGAGCACCGAATGGGTGACTCCGTTCACGTTCGGCAGGAACGACTCCGCAACGACGGCTACGCGCACCACACCAGTGTCCGGCCCGGCGACCACCGGCACGGGGGCCGCAGGTGACGGGTCGGGAAAGTTCGTGCGAACCCTCGGGTCTACTCGACCTTCGTCCGGCGCCGCACCACCCACAACACCGGCAGCGCCACCAACCAGGTCACCACGATCACCGAGCCGGCCGGGACCAGGGCCACGCGGGCGTCGCGGCCGGCCACCCGCACCAGGTCCGGATCGGACCGGGCGTACTCGACGTCGATGCGCTGCCCGGCGATCAGTTTGGTCGGGTACAGCACGCCGAGACGCGGCGTGTGGGTTACCCCGTCCGGGGTGACGAAGCTGACCGCGGAGCGCCGTGCGCCCGCGGACAGCACCTCGGCGGTCGCGACGCCCTTGTCCGAGCTGATGGTGTGGTCGTTGCGCCAGGCGGCGAGCACCAGCAGCACCGCGAGCACGGAGATGCCGATCCCGACCACCAGCACCCCCCGGGTTGTCCGGCGCGCGGCGGTCGGCGTCACAGCTGGGCCCGCACGGCCGCGTGCAGTTCGCGCAGTCCGGATCGGTCGGTGGCGACCTCGAGCACCCGGATGCCGTCGGGGTTCGGCTGCGTGAGCGTGACCGCCAGCTGGTCGGGCGTCACCGCGCGGTGGACGACCCGGTACGCCGCACACAGCGCGGACAGGTCCATCCCGTGCGGGGTGCCGAAGATCCGCTCGAAGACGCCCGCGTACTGCGGGTCGCCCTGCTCGAGCAGTTCGAAGATGCCGCCGCCGTCGTCGTTGGCCACCACGATCGTCAGGTCGGCCGGTCGGGGCTCACCGCTGCCGATCAGCAGTCCGGACGCGTCGTGCAGGAAGGTCAGGTCGCCCATCAGCGCGACCGTCCGCGCGCCGGTGCGGGCCGCCACCAGCGCCGCGCCGACCGCGGTGGAGACGGTGCCGTCGATGCCCGCCACGCCGCGGTTGGACAGCACCCGCACGCCCTCGCGCGGGTAGCCGACCAGCGCCGCGTCCCGGACCGGGTTGGACGCGCCGAGCACCAACTGGTCGCCGGGCGCGAGGGCGTCCGTCACGACCGCAGCCACGTGCAGGCCGGTCGCCCGCGGATGCGCCGAGAGTTGTTGCCGCACGGCCTTGTCCGCGTGTTCGGTCAGGTGCCGGCAGCGGTCCAGCCAGGCCTGCTCCGGCGCCCCGGTGATCACCGCGCGGGTGCCGGTGGCGAGCACGTTGCCGGAGACGTCGGGCCAGCGCGGGCCGGTGGTCAAGGCGTACACCGACACCCTCGGGTCGGCGAGCAGTTTGGAGACCGGCCGGTGCAACGTCGGCCGCCCGGTGATGACGGCCTGGCGCGGATTGAGCTGCGAGAGCGCCAGCGGGTGCAGCGGCACCCCGTGCAACGGTGCGGTCGGTTCGGCGACGGTGGGCAGTCCCGCGAGTTCGGGGCGATGACCGCTGCCGTGCCCGGAGATCACCACCGTGTCCGGGGTGAGGTCGAGTTCGAGCGGGACGTCCAGGGTGGCGTGCTCGGTGGTGGTCCAGGCGGCGCCGCCCGGCCTGCCCTCGGGGACCGGCCCCTGCAGGTGCACGTCCGGGACCAGCGGCTCCCGCAGCGGGATGTCGAAGTGCACGGGCCCGGCGTTGCCCGACCGGGTACCGCGGGCCGCGGCGAGGACCCGGCACACCGCGGAGCGCCACTGACTGTTCTGGTCCACCCCGTCCTCGGCCAGGCCCAGGCTGATGGTCGCGCGGACCTGGCTGCCGAACAGTCCGAGTTGCTCGACGGTCTGGTTGGCACCGGTGCCGAGCATCTCGTAGGGCCGATTGGCGCTGAGCACCACCAGCGGCACCCGGGCGTAGTTGGCCTCGAGCACCGCCGGGCCGAGGTTCGCGACCGCGGTGCCCGAGGTCATCACGATCGGCACCGGGCGGCCGTCGGCGATCGCCAGGCCCAGTGCCAGGAAGCCCGCGGTCCGCTCGTCGATCCGCATGTGCAGTCTCAGTTGCCCGGCGGTGTCGGCGCGCTGCAGCGCGAAGGCCAGCGGCGCGTTGCGGGAACCCGGGCACAGCACCACGTCCCGGACCCCGCCGCGGATCAGCTCGTCGACGACTGCGGTGGCCTGGGCGGTGGACGGATTCACGGGTTCCAGGGTGTCAGACGGCGCGCGCCGCGACATCGTCGGCACCGGGACGCTGGGGCCCGCTGGCACGATGGCGACGGTGCGCACCCTCTTCGAACCCGCCCACGTCGATGCCGGACGGATGTATGCCCTGCTGACCGCCTCGGTGGTGCCGCGACCGATCGCGTGGGTGTCCACCCGCGGCGCGGACGGCACCACGAACCTGGCGCCCTACAGCTTCTTCACCGTCACGAGCACGGACCCGCCGGTCGTCCAGTTCACTTCGGTCACCCGCAAGGACAGCCTGCGCAACATCGAGGAGACCGGCGAGTTCGTGGTGAACCTGGCGACGGCGCCGCTGATCGATCGGGTGAACGCCAGCTCGGCCGTGTTCGACGCCGCCGTGAGCGAGTTCGACGAGGTCGGGTTGACGCCGGAGGCGAGCGCTTCGGTGCGCCCGCCGCGGGTCGCGGAGTCGCCGATCGCGATCGAGTGCGGCCTGCACCGGGTGATCGAGGTGGGCAACAGCTTCGTGGTGATGGGGGCGGTGCGTGCGATCTCGGTGCGCACCGACGCGCTGGCCGAGGACGGACTGCCGGACTTCGCGGCCATCGCCCCTGTGAGCAGGCTCGGGCGCTCGGAGTGGGGCCTGCCTCCCCAGGTGCGGGTGCTGCAGCGGCCGGGGCGACCCCTCCCCAGCTAACCGTAGGTTAGGCTTGCCTGAGCTTCACGTGCAGCGCCCGTGCAGCGCACCGAAACATCTCTCAGGCGAGGACTGTCGATGGCCAAGCGCAGCAAGTTCGTCAAACCCGAGCACCGCGAGTTCATCCGGACCCGAGTGCTCGCCAGCAAACAGATCAGCCCCAACTTCGTCCGGGTGACGGTCGGCGGCGAGGAGCTGCGCGGGTTCACCCCGCTCGGATTCGACCAGTGGTTCCGGATGTTCGTCCCGCAGGCCGGGGCGAGCGCGCTGCGACTGCCGAGCGCGACGAGCAACCTCTGGTACGCCCAGTACCTGGCGATGTCGAAGGGAAGCCGGCCGGTGGTGCGCAACTACACCGTCCGCGCCTACCGCGCCGCCGACCGGGCGCTGCACGGCGACACCCCCGAACTGGACGTCGACTTCGTCTGCCACGGCGCCGACGCGCACGGGGACGCCGGTCCGGCGTCGACCTGGGCCACCGGGGTGGCCCCCGGCGACGAGATGGCGTTGCTCGACGAGGGGCTGATCTACCACCCGGCGCCGACGGCCGGCTGGCAGCTACTGGTCGGCGACGAGAGCGCCCTGCCCGCGATCGCGGGCATCCTCGGCTCGGCGGCGCCGACCCTGCGGGCCGAGGTGTTCCTCGAGGTGCCGCACGCCGACGACGCCCAGGAACTCGGCGAGCCCGCGGGGGTGCGCGTGCACTGGCTGGTCCGCGGCGATTCGCCCGCACGACCGGGCGTGCTCGCGCTCGAGACGGTCCGGGCGGCACAGTGGCCGGACGCGCCGTCGTACGCGTTCGTCGCCGGGGAATCCGATCTGGCGACCGGGGTGCGGCGCCATCTCGTGAGCGACCGCGGGGTCGCGAAGGCCGACATCGCCTTCACCGGGTTCTGGCGATTCGGCAAGTCCGCGCCCTAGTGCGCTGCGCGCAGTGGAGTGCTTACGGAGGTCCCGCTATCCGTGAGCACTCCACTGCAGCGAAGCTGCCTATCCGGCGTGCTTCTCGACGAGCGCGCCGAGCCGGGGCAGGGCCTCGACGACGTTCTTCTTGGCCGAGGGGCGCAGGCCCGAGTAGACCTTCTTGATCGCGGACTTGCTGGTGCCCTCGATCTTCTCGTCGGTGACGCCGAGCAGGGCGTCGGCGACCTCGTCGCCACGGCCGGTGAGGAACTCACCGAAGCCGGTGGCACCGGTCGCGCCGAAGTCCTGCCAGAACGGCTCCAGACGAGCCACGAAGCCCGGGAGCAGTCCCTCGACCGCGTCCGGAACGATCGACGGTCCGACCTTCTTCACGGCGCCGTAGCCGCCCTTGAGGGCCAGACCCGAGGCGCCCGACTTGTCCGAGACCTCGGCGTCGATCAGCTCCTGCACGTCCGCGACGACGGCGGGCAGCCGCGACGGGTCGAGCAGGGTTTCGTTCAGTGCTGCAACCACTTTCAATGCCTCCGATGTTGACTGGGATGTCGAGGCCAGACCTTATACGACGAGGCGACCCCTCAGTACACACCAGTCACTCAGTTCACACCGGCCACTCGGCAATCTGCGCTGCGGCCGATCGCCGGCAACAATCCAGCGCACTCACGGCCGCCGCCTTCGGGCGGCCCGAAGTCAGCCGAGGAGACTATGACAGCGCGCCAGCCGGGCCAGCCACCAGTCGGTCCGCTCACCGGTCGCGCGCAACCGCGCGAGCCGCTCCGGATCGGGGTCCACGAGGGTCGCGGAGAGCGCCCCGTCGCGCATCGGGCGCGGCGCGGCGACGTCCTCCTCGAAGAGGCTGCCGGTCCCGAGCCCGCACGCGAACTCGAGCTCCGGCAGGGCCGCGGCGGCGGCCAGCCCGGCGCCGATCCCGACCACCGAGTCCAGCGCGCTCGACACGACGACCGGCACGCCGTGCTCCGCGAGTTCCTCCGACAGTCGCAGGAGCGCGCGGATGCCGCCGAGCGGCGCGACCTTCACCACCGCGACGTCCGCCGCGCCGGCCCGGACCACCCGCATCGGGTCGTCGGCCCGCCGGATGCTCTCGTCGGCGGCGATCCGGATGCCGCGGCCGGTGAGCCTGCGGCGCAGTTCGACGAGTTCCGGCACGCTGGCGCAGGGCTGTTCGGCGTACTGCAGGTCACCGCCGACGGTCAGCGCCGTCAGCGCGGCGGCGGCCTCGTCGACGGACCAGCCTCCGTTGGCGTCGACCCGGACGTGCTCGACGTGCGCGCGGACCGCCGCGACGCGGGCCAGGTCGTCGGCGAGGCTCTGGCCCCGCTCGGCGACCTTGACCTTCGCGGTGCGCGCGCCGGGGAAGCGGGCCAGGATCTCCGGTACCCGGGCCGCCTCGATCGCGGGCACGGTCGCGTTGACCGGGACCTCCGCGCGGCGGGCGGTGGGCGGACCCTGCCAGGCGCATTCGATCGCCGACCGCAGCCAGGACGCGGCCTCGGCGTCGTCGTACTCGGGGAAGGGCCCGAACTCGCCCCAGCCGGCAGGGCCGTCCAGCAGCAACACCTCGCGGACGGTGATGCCGCGGAAACGTACCCGCATCGGCAGGCTCACCACCGTGGCGGCGGCGAGCAGGTCGTCGAGCGCGGGCACCGCGGCGGTCACGGCGTCGCCGCCGCGTCCACGAAGGCCTCGCCGCGCAGCACGGGCACCACCGCGCTCGCGTCGAACTCGGCGGCGATCTCCACGTCCGCCGCGAAGCCCTTGTCGATCAGTTCCCGCCCGCTCGCGCACTCGCGCAGGCGGGCGCCCAGGTCGGCCGACGCCGCGGCGAAGGCCTCGGCCGCCGACCGCGATTCGGGCGAGAAGCGGCCGGGCACCACGCCGAGGGAGGACAGCACCGCGCCCGCACCCCACAGGTCCTCGGCGGCCGGACGCAGGGTGCGATCGGGCCATCGCTCCCCCGCCGCGATCACCGCGACCCGCTCGGCCCCACGCTCTCGCACCCACCTGGCCGCCGCACTCGCGTTGCGCAGCGAGGCGCCGACCACCTCGACACCGGACTCGGCGAGCCCGAAGCAGAGGGCCGACCCGTTCGGGGACGGCAGCACCAGCCGTGCGGGTGCCCGCGCGGCGCGCATCGAGGCCGGCGAGAGGCTGATCTCCCCCGCCGCGGCGCGGGACCGCCCGACCGCGACCGCCGCCTCGCGGTCGGCGGCGTACCCGACGGCCGAGCTCGGGTCCCAGCGGTACGGGTAGACGACGGTGCCCGCGTCGAGCGCGACGGTGAGCGTGGTGGTGAACGACAGCACGTCCACCACGACCGCGACGTCGCAGTCCTGGGTGAGCGCGGCAGCGCCGGTGGCGCCCCAGTCGAACCGGACCGGGTAGCTCCCCTGCCGGTGGGCGCGCAGCATGCGCCCGTCCTCCCCGCGCAGCCCGCTCATTGTCAGGGCTGTCCCGGCATCAGTACGAGCATCAGCGCGTCGCAGTCCGCGAGGAGGGCGCCCTCGGCGTCGACGAGCCTGGCGCTGACGAACGTCTTGCGGCCCTCGACCCGGTCGACCTGTCCCTCGACGGTCAGCGGGGTGTCGATCGGGGTGATCTTGCGGTAGTTCACGTGCAGGTACGCGGTGCGGCTGATCGGACGGCCGTAGGCGTGCGTGATCATGCCGAACAGGTCGTCGAACAGCAGCGGGAGCGTGCCGCCGTGCGCGGCGCCGTTCCCGCCCATGTGGAACCGCCGGAACACCCCGGTGCTGCGCACGCCGGTCTCGTCGAACTTCTCGATCGTCCATGGCATCATCAGCAGGCTGCCGCGTCCCGGCAGGCCCATCGCGCGCCCTCCCGCCTGCAACCCCTCGCGTACCCGGAACGGCTCGAGGGTGGCAGCGAGCGCCTCCGCCTGCTCGGCGGCGAGCCGGACGGCGTCGGCGGGCGGGGCGGTCGAGACGGCCAGGTCCTGCACGGTGCGCAGCGCCGCGATCAGCCTGCCGAAGTCGGGGCCGCCGTCGTCCTCCACGGACTTGTAGACCGGGAACCCGCCGTGCTGGTCGTAGCTGTCCACGTCACCCCGGCCGCGCGGGCTCGGCGTCCCCTCCACCTGATCACTCATGACTGCACGGTAAGCCCGGAGGCACCGCGGGGCTCGGTGCGGGGTTGTCCGGGCGCGCGCCACCGCCGCGTCGTGGGGCATATCCTTGGCGGTCGTGACCTTCAATCCGCAGCTGTGGCGCCCCGTCCCCGGGTTCGAGAACCTCACGGACATCACCTATCACCGGCACGTCACGCAGGGCACGGTCCGCGTCGCGTTCGACCGTCCGGAGGTGCGCAACGCCTTCCGCCCGCACACCGTCGACGAGCTGTACCAGGCGCTCGACCACGCCCGCATGACCTCCGACGTCGGCGCGGTCCTGCTGACCGGCAACGGTCCGAGCAGCAAGGACGGCGGCTGGGCGTTCTGCTCCGGCGGTGACCAGCGGATCCGTGGACGCAGCGGCTACCAGTACGCCGCGGGCGAGACCGCGGACACCGTGGACAAGGCTCGCGCGGGACGGCTGCATATCCTCGAGGTCCAGCGACTGATCCGGTTCATGCCGAAGGTGGTCATCTGCCTGGTCAACGGCTGGGCCGCGGGCGGCGGACACTCACTGCACGTGGTGTGCGATCTGACCCTGGCCAGCCGCGAGCACGCCCGCTTCAAGCAGACCGACGCCGACGTGGGCAGCTTCGACGGCGGCTACGGCAGCGCCTACCTCGCGAAGATGGTCGGGCAGAAGTTCGCCCGCGAGATCTTCTTCCTCGGCGAGACGTACACCGCCGAGGAGATGCACCGGATGGGCGCGGTGAACAAGGTCGTCGACCACGCGGAGCTCGAGGACGTCGCGCTCGAGTGGGCGGACAAGATCAACGGCAAGTCCCCGCAGGCGCAGCGCATGCTCAAGTACGCCTTCAACCTGACCGACGACGGACTGGTCGGCCAGCAGCTCTTCGCCGGCGAGGCCACCCGGATGGCGTACATGACCGACGAGGCCGTGGAGGGCCGCGACTCGTTCCTGGAGAAGCGCGATCCGGACTGGTCGCCGTACCCCTGGTACTTCTGATGCGCTGACCGAGTGGCGGTGACAACCAACGGAAGTCACCGCCACTCGAGTTCGTCAGGCCGCGACAACCTCGTCCGAGAACCGGCGGATCGCCCGCAGCCGCTCGCCGACGTCCGTGAAGTCGGCGCCGTAGAGGTGCCACGGCGAGACCCGAAACTCGGTCACGCCGAGGTCCGCGAGCGCGCGGTAGCCGTCGAGGTCGCGGACGCCGGTCGGCGACACGTTGATCTCGAAAGGCTCGTTCTCACGCCCGAATTCGGCGCGCAGTCGGCGCAGTCGCTCGATCGCTGAGCTGAGTTCGTCCACGCCCGCGTTGACCGAGATCCATCCGTCCGCAAGACGGGCGGCTCGACGCAGCCCCGCGTCGCTGTGCCCACCGACGTAGATCGGCACCGGCAGGTCGGGTGCGGGGCTGATCATCAGCCGGTCGAAGTCGTAGTGCTTGCCGTGGAACTCGACCCACTCGGGACCCCGCCCGGCGCACACCGCCTTGACGATCTCGATCGCCTCGTCGGTGCGCGCCCCGCGGGTGCGCATGTCGGTGCCGGTGAACGCGAATTCCTCGGGAATCCACGACAATCCGACGCCGACGGCGATGCGGTTGTCCGACATCACCGCCATCGTGGCAATCTGCTTCGCGGTCAGCAGCGGATCGCGTAGCGGTAGCTTCAACACGTTGGTGTAAAAGGTGATCCGCTCGGTGACCGCCGCCATCGACGTCATCGCAATGAACGGGTCCGGCATCGACGTCTCCCCCGACCACATCCGCTTCCCGTCCGGTGAGTACGGGTACGGCGCGGACACCGTCTCGGGGTAGAACACCGAGTCCGGCAACGCGATGGAGTCGAATCCGGCGTCCTCGGCGGCGATCGCGATCTCACGCAGGTCGCGGGCGTCGATCATCGCGACCGGCAGCGACCACTTCACGACAGCCGCACTACCTTCGACGTCGGGATCGGGTGCGAGTCCGCCTTGATCCAACGCATCGCCCAGGTCCCCTCGGCGTGGGAATCGGTGTCGATCCAGTTGCCGTAGCCGGGATCCTTCGCCGCCACCACGATCGTGAGGGTGCCGTCGTCGTTGAGCTTGGCGGTGTGGTTGTTGATGTAGACGTTCGTCCGGTTGTAGTCGAGCGACTCCACCCAGAAGTTCTGCAGCACGAAGTTGAAGTAGTCGCAGTTCGGCACCTCGGTCTCGATGACCCACGCCTCGTCCTCGGCGAGCTTCCAGTATCCGTGCAGGTAGAAGATCGTCGGATCGCCGCCGGCCTTCTGGAACTGCTCCTGCCCGCGGTCGAAGATCTCGTTGGGCTCCGGCATGAAGTCGCGCGACCACTCGAGGAAGGTGGCGGCCGAGCCCTTCAGCATGCCGATCGCCCGGGCCAACCGCTGTCCAAGCTCGTCCTCGGTCAGCGGAACGAATTCGCCGTCGGGGTCGAGGCATTCGATGGACAACTCGCCGGGCACCTCGGCACGCCGGTCCGCGTAGGTCTGCCGCACGGAGATCAGGTTGCTGTCCGGCGCGAGCGGCAGCCACGCCCCCTCGGCGGGCTCGTCCACGCTCGCGATGAACTGGAAGCGTCCGTTCTCGTCGACCTCGAGGTCGTGGATGTGCAGGTCGCCGGTCTGCAGCATGGTGCCGTCGATGTGGTAGCGGTTGACCCGCGAGCCGAAGGTGATCAGAGGAACCGTTCCCCGGGTGCCGGTGATCCGGTACGTGTACTGCCCGGAGATGTTGGCGCGCATGTAGATGTTGTCCGGATTGTCGGCGCCGATCTTGGTCATCATGTTCGGGTTCGGCGCGGACGTGAACTGCGGCCACCGCGGGTCGGTGTACTCGACGCAGTTGATCGTCGCGTAGCGCAGCAGCCGGCTCAGGTAGCGGACGCCCTCTGCCTGCGTCAGCGAGTCCCGCGGGACGATGTCGTCCTCCAGGATCTTCCCGACCTCGAGCAGGTCTGTGCAGAACCTTTCCCACGTAGCGTTCATTTGAGTATCCCTGTTCTGGTTGATGTTTCGAATATTCAGACAGTGGTGGCGAACTTCGCCTCGACGTCCGCGGCCGTCACGCCGAACTCCTCGAGCGAATAGCGGTGCGAAGGACGGCGATGATCGGCGAGGCTGGCCTGGTGCGACGCCGCCACCGCGGCGCGGGCCGCGTCCGTGAAGGGCAGGGCGAACTGCGCGTAGATCCTCGAGGTGGTGCCGACCGGATCGGCGAAGAAGTCCTTGTAGTCGACGTCGATGAACTGATCCGGGTTGTAGCGGGCGCGGGCACGATTGAAGGTCTGGTTGCCGCGCGCCCACAGGTCGAGTTGGGTGCGCCCGATTGCCGGGCGGTCGAAGGCCTTCGACATGTCGTGCCCGCCCTGCTCCGCAAGGCTGAAGGTGGACGCCATCGACGTCAGCGGGTCCCGAAAGGTGCGGACGAACAACGCGTCGGGGTAGACCGTCATGATCTCGTCGAGCGCGAAGACGTGGCTCGGGCTCTTGAGCACCCACCGCCGGTCCGGGTCGTTCAGCCCGATCAACTGCAGGTTCTTCTTGTGCCGCGCGTACGTCTCGGTCCAGTCCTGCCCCGCCAGCCACCGCGTGTAGCTCGGCACGTACGCGACGGTCTCGAACGCGGTCGAGAGCATCGTCTGCTGCAGCAGGCGCCAACATTCCTCGACCTCCTCCGATCCCATGAAGTGCACCTTCATCAGGTCCGCCTCGTTCGCCTGACGCGCCCGGTAGAAGGCGTCGGCGCGCCGGAAGTCCTCGTTCTCCGACCATTTGTCGCGATCGGGACGCGGCTGAGGGGTCTCGGCGAGCCACATCTCGGCACCCTGGTGCGCCGGGTCGGCGCCGAGCAACCGGTGCAACGCGGTGCTACCGGTCCGCGTCAAGCCGACCACGAAGATCGGGCGCTCGATCGGAACATCGGCGTGCTCGGGATATCTCGCAAATCCGGCCTCGCTGGTCAGCCGTCCCGCGAGCGCCGCCACGATCATCTTGCGAGCGATCACCTTGCCGTGGGGAGTGAGGTCGGCCTCCCGCTCGAACGACTCGAGCAGCACCCGCAGCCCTTCGAGGTAGCCGTCACCGCCGAAGTCGCTGTACCCGGCCGCCTCGCGCGCGGCCTGATGCAGGTCCTCGATCGAACCGATGCCGTCGTAATCGTGTGTCATCCATACGTCCTTGTGAGAGTGGATCAGTGGTGGGCGTGACCGCAGTTGACGTCCAGGCACTGCCCGGTGATCGCGCGAGCGAGGTCGGAGGCGAGGAACAGCACCGCATTCGCGATGTCGTCGGGTTCGGGCAGCCTGCGCAGGTCGGTGCCTGCCGCGATCTCGGCGTAGACCTCGGCCGGGTCGACACCGCGCTGCTCGGCCTGCTTCTCGACCATCCGCTGGACCCGCTCCGCCCAGATGTAGCCCGGTGCAACGGAGTTCACGCGGACACCCATCGGGCCCAACTCGACCGAGAGGCTGCGGGCGAGGGCGAGCAGCCCGGCCTTCTGCACCCGGTAGGCCCCGAAGTTCGGCAGCTGGTTCCGCAGCACCATCGAGTTGATCATCACGACCGACCCCTGGGACTTCTCCAGCGCGGGCACCAGTTTCCGGGTCAGGTTGAGCGCCGCCAGCAGGTTGACGTCCAGGCCCTGCCGGACCGACTCGAACTCGGCGTCGAGGAGCCGCTCGTGCGGTGGCTGCACGAACGCGTTGTGCACCACCGCGTCGACCGCTCCGAACTCCGCGAGTGCCACGTCGACAAGGTTCGTCGCCGACGCGTCGTCGGTGAGGTCGGTCGGTACGGACACCGCGGTACCGCCCAGTTCGCGGATCTCCTCGGCGACCTCGGCCAGCCGCGACGCGGTGCGCGCGGCCAGGACGATCCGGGCACCGGCCAGCGCGCCGCGGACCGCCACCGAGCGCCCGAGCCCCGTCCCGACACCGGAGACGACCACGACCTTCCCGTCGAGCAGCGCCGGCATCGCCTGCGGTGCCTGAAGCCCCGACGTCATACCTGCGCCTTGGGGTCCAGAACGACGCTGAGCGAGACGATCTTGCCCTCGTCGTCGAACTCGAAGAGATCGCTGGCGAGGAAGTCGGGCATGCCCTCTCGCTGCACGCGCACCTGCATCGAGGCGTACCGACCGGAAACGACGATCGGCGAGTATCGGCTGACCGTGAACGGCATCTTCGCGTTCGCGGTGTCGAACTCGCGGATCTCGTCGATGCCGCGGTAGGTCCGCACGCCCAGCGGCTCGTGCTGGACCGCGTCGGCCGCGAACAGCGCGACCAGTTCGTCGACATCGTGATTGCCGAGATGGTTGACGTACGACTCGATCACCGAACAGATGTCGTCTCGGGTAGGCACAGGGAACGCTCCTCAGGGTGGTGGGTGAAACGGGCCGGATCAGGCGATGACGCCGCGGCTGCGGAGCTTCTCGACAATCTGGGCTGCGGCCTCCGCGGGAGTCGTCACGGTCGTGTCGACCCGCAGCTCGGGGTTTTCCGGCGACTCGTACGGGGAGTCGATGCCGGTGAAGTTCGTCAGGTCGCCCCGCCGCGCCTTCTTGTAGAGCCCCTTCGGATCCCGCGACTCGGCCACGTCGATCGGCGTGTCGACGAACACCTCACAGAAGCGGTCCTCGCCGATCAGCTCGCGGGCCGCGTCACGCTCCGCGCGGAACGGGGAGATGAACGACGCCAGCACGATCAGGCCGGCATCGGCCATCAACCGGGCGACCTCGGTGACCCGGCGGATGTTCTCCACCCGGTCGGCCTCGGTGAAGCCGAGGTCCCGGTTCAGACCGTGGCGGACGTTGTCGCCGTCGAGCAGATAGGTGTGGCAGCCACTCGCGTGCAGTTGCCGCTCGAGCTCGTTCGCGATGGTCGACTTGCCGGACCCGGACAGACCCGTGAACCACAGCACCTGAGGCCGGTGACCGTTCAGGACCGCCCGGGACTCGGCGTTCACGTCCACGGCCTGCCAGTGGATGTTGTCCGACCGGCGCAGCGAGTGCGCGATCATGCCCGCACCGACGGTGGTGTTGGTCAGCCGGTCGATCAGGATGAAGCCGCCCGTGTCGCGGTTGTCGGTGTAGGCGTCGAACGGGACCGGCCGGTCGAAGCTGATGTTGCACACGCCGATCTCGTTGAGCGCCAGCGTGTTCGTCGCCGTCTGCTCGAGCGTGTTGACGTTGATCTTGTACTTCGGCTTGGTGATCCGCGCCTGCACCGTCATCGTCCCGATCTGGCACACGTAGGGGCGTTCGGGCAGCATGTCGTGCTCACCCATCCACACCAGCTGCGCCTCGAACTGATCGGCAACCCCAGGTAGGGCGTCCACCGCGGCGAGGACGTCACCGCGGCTGATGTCGATCTCGTCGGCGAGGGTGATCGTGACCGACCGGCCGGCGGTGGCCTCCTCGAGGTCGCCGTCCATCGTGACTATTCGCGCGACCGTGGACTCCGTTCCGCTGGGCAGCACCCGGATCCGGTCGCCCGGGCGCACCGAGCCGCCGACGACCTGTCCCGAGAATCCCCGGAAGTCGAGATCGGGCCGGTTCACCCACTGCACCGGCATCCGGAACGGCCCGGTGCGCAGGTCGTCGTCGATGTCGACGGTCTCGAGGTGTTCGATCAGCGACGGACCCTGGTACCAGGGCGTGTTCGGGCTGCGCTCGGTGAGGTTGTCGCCCAGGTACGCGGACATCGGGATCGGGACGACGCGGTCGAGCCCGATCTCGGCCGCGAAGGCCGTGTACTCACCGACGATCTGTTCGAAGACCTCCTGTGAGTAGTCGACGAGATCGAGCTTGTTCACCGCGAGCACCACGTTCCGGATGCCGAGCAGCGAGACGAGGTACGAGTGCCGGCGGGTCTGGGTCAGCACGCCCTTGCGGGCGTCGATCAGGATCACCGCCAGATCCGCCGTCGACGCACCGGTGACCATGTTGCGGGTGTACTGCTCGTGACCGGGAGTGTCGGCGACGACGAACTTGCGCCGCTCGGTGGTGAAGTAGCGGTAGGCCACGTCGATCGTGATGCCCTGCTCCCGCTCGGCCGCGAGACCGTCCACGAGGAGGGCGAAGTCGAGGCCCTCACCCTGGGTTCCGACCTTCTTCGAGTCGCTCTCGAGCACGCTCAGCTGGTCCTCGAAGACCAGCTTCGACTCGTACAGCAACCGGCCGATCAGCGTGGACTTGCCGTCGTCGACGCTGCCGCAGGTGATGAACCGGAGCATGGATTTGGTCGCGTGCCGCTCGAGATACTGCTCGATGTCGTCGGCGATCAGGTTGGACGAGTGAACCATCAGAAGTACCCTTCCTGCTTCTTCTTCTCCATCGAGGCGCTGCTGTCGTGGTCGATCACCCGGCCCTGCCGCTCGGAGGTGGTGGTGAGCAACATTTCCTGGATGACCTCGGTCAGGGTCGCGGCCGTCGACTCGACCGCGCCGGTGAGCGGGTAGCAGCCGAGGGTCCGGAACCGGACGCTCTTGAGTTCGGGAACCTCCCCGGGACGCAACGGCATCCGGTCGTCGTCGACCATGATCAGGGTGCCGTCCCGCTCGACCACCGGGCGCGGCGCGGCGAAGTACAGCGGCACGATCGGGATGTTCTCCTGCCGGATGTACTCCCACACGTCCAGTTCGGTCCAGTTCGACAGCGGGAAGACGCGCAGCGTCTCGCCGGGCGAGCGCCGGACGTTGTACATGCGCCACAGTTCGGGACGCTGCCGCTTGGGATCCCAGCGGTGCTCGGCCGAGCGGACCGAGAACACCCGTTCCTTCGCGCGGGACTTCTCCTCGTCACGGCGGGCGCCACCGAACGCCGTGTCGAACTTGTGGAGGTCGAGCGCCTGCTTGAGACCCTCGGTCTTCCACATGTCCGTGTGCGTCGACGACCCGTGCGTGAACGGGTTGATCCCCTTCTCGACGCACTCGGGATTCTGGTGGACGAGGAGATCGAAATCACCTGTGGCAGCGGACTCGTCGCGGAGCTTGTACATCTCCTGGAACTTCCACGTCGTGTCGACGTGCAGCAGCGGGAACGGCAACCGGGACGGGAAGAACGCCTTGCGGGCCAGGTGCAGCATCACCGCACTGTCCTTGCCGACCGAGTAGAGCATCACGGGGTTCTCACTCCCCGCGACCGCCTCCCTCATGATGTGGATGCTCTCGGCCTCGAGTCTCTCGAGGTGGGTCAGTGCACGTGTCATCGCGCAAGTACCTCCAGTGCTTTGCCTGCCAACTCCGGGCGGCAGATCAACAGGTCGGGCAACCAGGGGTTCTCCTGGTTGTAGACGGGAACGGATCCGTCGATTCGCGAAACATGAAGTCCCGCAGCACGGGCTACGGCGACCGGGGCCGCCGAGTCCCACTCGTACTGGCCTCCGGCGTGGGCATAGATGTCCACCTCGCCGCGGACCACCGCCATCGCCTTCGCGCCGGCCGAGCCCATCTCGACCAGTTCGGCGCCGAGGGCGGCAGCCATCGCCATGACGGGCTCGGGTCTGCGGGTCCGGCTGACGACGACCCGGGGCGCGGCCGGCACCGGTCGGGTCGGGGTCGGCGAATCCGCCGTCGAGTAGGTGACGCCGAGTGCGGGCATCGCGACCGCGCCGGTGGTGAGCTCCCCGCGCTCGACGAGCGCGACGTGAACGGCCCAGTCGGCGCGGCCGAACTCGCCGAACTCCCGGGTGCCGTCGAGTGGGTCGACGATCCAGACCCGGTCGGCGGTCAGCCGCGCGGCGTCGTCGGCGCCCTCCTCGGACAGCACCGCGTCGCCCGGGAACCGCCGTGCCAGCTCGGCGACGAGGAACTCGTGGGACAGCCGGTCGCCCGCGGCGCGCACCTCGGCCGGGCCCTGACCCGCCCGTTCGGCGTCCAGTCGATACGACTGAAGGAGTTGCCCTGCAGCGGTCGCGATTTCGGCGGCAGCACGGTCGTCCGCGGAGCCATCGACGGCCGGAGGATGCGGCGCGAGTGCCGCGACTTCTGTGGTCATGCTGTGACTGTAGGCACAGAATGAACAATGTTCAATACTAGATCGAACATTGTTCATTCTTTTGTGGGGAGGCCCGCCCCGAGCTGGACGGATACGGTGACGCGGTGAGCGAATCGAACGGAAAATCGATCTACGGCGACGCGGAGGCGAGGCGCCGGCGCACCCTCGACGCGGCCGCCGCACTGCTGGACGAGGGCGGCTATGCCGCGCTGACGATCCGATCCGTTGCGGGGCGCGCCGGAACCAGCACCGGGTTGATCTACCAGTACTTCGCGGACAAGCAGGAGATCTTCATCGCGCTGCTCAACGAGAGCCAGCTCGAGTCCGCAGCCTTCGTCGCCGCGCTGCCCCGCGACCGCGGCGTCGCTTCGCTGCTCGAGGCGGTCATCCCGAACTCGGCACGACAGTGGGCGCGAGTCGGGCGTATGACGGCAACCTGGCGCGACGTCGAGGGGGCCGCCCGCTCCGAACGCGAGTCCGTTCGGGAACTGCGCGTGACCGCGGAGCGGTACAACGCGGAACTACTCCGGGCGATTCTCGAGGCAGCGGAGGCAGAGGGCCGCACGCTGCTCGACGATCCCTCGCTCATCCGCTTCGTCCTTTCGGGACTGATGGGCGTGTCCGACACCATCGTCAACAAGTGGATCCCGGACCTCGAGGTGCCCGCCTTCGCGGAGTTCTCGGCGGCGGCGATCACGCGGGGTATCACCGCACCGGGCGCCGCCGACTAGACGTACTCCACCCGTACCTTCTCGATGCGCCCGGCGAACGGGAACGGCGCCCGGTCGCGGTAGTCCAGCGACACCGGCGAGCCGAGGCAGGTCCCGATGTCGAGGCAGTCGTTGGCGGTGAACAGCAGCGGCACGCTCACCGGAACCACGCCCTCCGCGAACGTCTCGCCGTCGACCGCGAGCACCACCCGCAGGGGCCCGCCCGGCCGCGCCTCCGCGAACGACGTCGCGACGGTGACGGTGTGCGCCCCCGCGGGGAGCCTGCGCTCGGACCGGATCTTGGTGCGCATCAGGATGAAGAGGTTGTACTCGTAGCAGAGGTACCCGTCGTCGACGTAGCAGGTGAGCCCGCCCGAGTTGGAGCCGAGCGCGTACAGCACCCCGGAGGACTGCTCGGGCGCCGTCAGCTCGATCGTCACCAGGTTGCCGACGTTCCCCAGCCTGGGCGCGCAGAATTCGGGCATCCGGGTGATGTCGCCGGTGAACTCCCACCGCCGCTGGGACGAGGCGGACAGGTACTGCGGATGGGTGAGCACCCACAGCCCGCCTCCGACCGGCAGCACGTCGTTGCGCGCAGCCTCGATGGCGAACAACTCGCGCAGCTGAGCCAGCTTCTCGGGCTGCTCGGCGGCGAGGTCGTGGTTCTGCGTCCAGTCCTCGTCCAGGTGGTACAGCTCCCACACGTCGTCGTCCGGACTCCAGTCCGCGATCCCCGGCGGCATCCCCTGCAGCCACGGCGCCTTCGGTCCGAAGGCGGACGCCATCCAGCCGTCGTGGTAGATCGCCCGGCTGCCCATGATCTCGAAGTACTGGGTGAGCTTGCCCGCCTTGGCATCCCGGTCGACAAGGGTCCGGGCGAAGCTCGCTCCGTCGAGCGGGTCCTGCGGGAATCCGTCGACCGTCCGCGGCGGCGTGATGCCGACGACGTCGTAGACGGTCGGCGCGATGTCGTTGCAGTGCAGGAACTGCGACCGCGGCGTCGCGTCGGGGGCGACCTTCCGCGGCCAGCGCACCGCCATCGGATTGCGGGTGCCACCGAGATGCGAGGCCAGCAGTTTCATCCCCTTGTAGGGCGTGCTGCCCGCCCACGCCCAGCCCGCGTGGTACATGTTGTCGGTCAGGGGCGAACCCAGCACGTCGAGACCGCCGAGTTCGTCGAGCGCGGTGAGGTGCTGCGCCACCGTGGTGGGAATCCCGTTCTGCGCCAACAATTCACTGATGGTTCCATTCTGCCCCTCCCCCGATGAGCCGTTGTCGCCCCAGATGTAGACCACCAGGGTGTTGTCCAGGCGCCCGAGCCGCTCCACCTCGTCCAGCAGCCGCCCGACCTGCACGTCGCAGTGCTCGGCGTAGCCGGCGGCCACCTCCATCAGGCGCCGCTGGAACGGCCTCTCGTCCTCTGGGATGTCGTCCCAGGCCGCCATCGTCGCGTCCCGAGCGGTGAGTTCGGCCTCCGGCGGAATCCAGCCCTTCTCCTTCGCGCGCTCGAAGACCCGCTCGCGGTAGGCGTCCCAGCCGTCGTCGAACTTGCCCGCGTAGCGATCGGCCCACGGCTTCATCACGTGGTGCGGCCCGTGCAGGCAGCCGCTCGCCCAGTACATGAAGAACGGCTTGTCGGCCTCGAACGCCTGATGCCGGCGCAGCCAGGCGATCGCGTCGTCGGCCAGGTCCTCGCTGAGGTGGTAGCCCTGCTCGGGCGTCTTGGGCGGCAGCACCACGGTGGTGTTGCGCACCAGATTCGGCTCGTACTGCGAGGCCTCCCCGGCAAGGAAGCCGTAGAAGTACTCGAACCCGACGCTCGTGGGCCAGTTGTCGAACGGTCCCGCGGCGGTGGTCTCCGTGGCCGGGGTGTTGTGCCACTTCCCGAACGCCGCCGTGCTGTAGCCGTAGTGCCGCAGCACCTCGGCCATCGTGGCGCTCGATCTCGGGATGCAGCCGGAGTAGCCGTCCCAGTCGTTCGCGAACTCGGCGATCTGTCCGTACCCCACGCGGTGATGGTTGCGCCCGGTGAGCAGCGCGGCCCGGGTCGGCGAGCACATCGCGGTGGTGTGGAAGCGGTTGTATCCGACGCCCTCGGCGAGCACCTTCTCCAGCGTCGGCGTGCGGACCTCCCCACCGAACGTGCTGGGCAGACCGGGCCCGGCGTCGTCGATCAGCACGACGATGATGTTCGGGGCGTCGTCGGGCAGCCTGCGCGGTTTCTCCCGCGGGCTGTACACCGACTCCTGCATGGTCCGCCCGGCCACGCTGCCCGAGGGCGTCGGCGGGAACGGCAGCGTGTCGCCGCCTGGAATGGGTTCCCCGAGCACAGTCGAACTCATGCACTCTGTCCTCTCGTCACCGAGCAAAACAGTCGAGCTTCCGACCCCACTACTTCACCACCTGGCGCGTGCGCAGGGACGATTTCGGGCAGACTGATCGGATGGGCGTCGATCGGGAACAGCCTGCACCCGAGCACCGTCGGCCGGACGGAGTCACCGACGCCGAGGTCGCGGCACTTGGGCTGCTGTCCGAAGCCCTCGAGACCGTGGAGCGGGCGCGCGGCCACCTCTACGACTTCCACCAACTGATCGGCCACGCCGACCACCAACTCGGTGACGCCGTCGACGCGCTGGCCGCGGCCGGCCACGGCGCCCTGGCCACCCGCCTGCGCGAGGAACTCCTCGGCCGCAACGTGCTGCCCGGACGCTGGACCTTTCAGGTGGTCGAGGAGTTCGACGACGGCTACTGGTCGGAGTTCCGCGACCACGAGCGGGACGCGCGGGACACGATCACGGGCGGTCGACGCCACGTCTACGAGGCGGAGATGAAGGAAGACCGTCGCACGCACGGCAGACCCGGGCACGAGGCGCGCCCCACGCAGGAGGGATGACAGTGGAGGTACTGAGCAGCCGAATCATCGTGCGCCCCGCCGACTATCCGGCCACCCGGGACTTCTATGCGCACGCCCTCGGCCTGGCGGTCGCCCGCGAGTATCCCGGCGGCACCGTGTTCTTCGCCGGCCAGGGTCTGATCGAGGTCGCCGGGCACGGCGGCTCGGGCGGCGGGTCGACCTTCGCCGGGGCGATCTGGCTGCAGGTGCGGGACCTGCAGCAGGCCCAGTCCGAACTCGAGCTCGCGGGTGTCCCGATAGTCCGGGACGCCCGGCAGGAACCGTGGGGCCTGCACGAGCTGTGGATCGCGGACCCGGACGGTGTACCTATCGTGCTGGTGCAGGTGCCCGAGGACCACCCGCTGCGCCGGGACAGTCGCTGACCTCGGCTGGCCGTCACTCGACGGCGGCGGGCTCCTCCTCCGTCGCCGCCCGGTGGGCCAGCGCCGGCCGGGCCGCCAACTCCACCGCCAGCAGCGCCAGCACCGCGATCAGGATCGTGACCACGACCACGGTTCCGGACGGGTAGCGCCAGAACACCAGGGCCGCGATGGCGACGACGATGATGCCCACCCGCAACGGGATCCGGAAGGTGGCCGCCACACGCTCGAACGACCTCGGTTCGCGGTCGGTCTGCGGGGACCGCAGTTTGTCCATCGCCCTGCTGTACCCCCGGCGGATCGCGGACGCGGAGGCCGACGATCCCGACAGGTAGCCGACGATGCCCACCAGTACCGCGACCACGAACACCGCGCGCAGCGTCGTCCGGAGGGGTTGCACGACGGTGTCGAAGAGGACGGCCGCAGCGTCCGCCGACAGCACGTCCGGCGGGATCGCGCCGAGGTAGACGGCCCGGCCGATGCTGATGGAGACGGCCAGCAGCGCCATCGCCACCGCGAGGGCCGCACCGACGAGCGACAGAGCCCGACGCCGCCCGGCCCGCGGCGCGGCCCAGATCGCGGCCACCGCGGCGAGCAGCGTCAGCCACGGGAGCACCGCCGAAGCCTTGTTGAGGGCGTTGACCGCCCGCTGCGCCTTGACCAGGTCGGCCGACTCGAAGATCACGAAGGTGGCGTTCACGTCGGGAAGCTTGTCCACGAACGAGAATCCGCGCTGCACGAGGTTGGCCTTCACGGTGTCGATGATCGCGGCGAGCGAGACGCTCACCTCACCCTTCTCGTTGATCTTGACGCTGCCGGTGTTCTCGCCGGTGGCCGCCGAGACCAGTTCCTCGTGCGCCTGACGGTTGGCCTCGACCCACATGGTCTCGAACTGACTCGACGACACCAGTGACGAGGCCGCCTCGTGCACGAAGGACTTGGCCTGGCCGGCGATCACCGGGGCCAGGCCAACTACCGCGGGTGGCACCCGGGGCGCGAGCTCGGTGAGCGCGCCGAGGGCGTCGGCCGTCATCTTCTCCACGTCGACCCGGGTCATGATCTGGTCGGTGATCTGGTTCGCCAGCTCGGCCTGCAGCACCGGGTTCGAGGCCAGCGGCGTCACGGTCTGCACGTACCGGTCGGTGTCGAGGACCTCGCTCCGGGCGAACCGTGCCACCACTGACGCGTACCCGAGCACCATCACCAGCACGAGCAGCAGCGCGGTCGCGGTCCAGCGGAGCCCCGGATGGCCGCCTGCGGGCGGTGTCGGTCGCTCGGCGGTCGGCGCGACCTCGGCCGACCGGAGTTCGGCCACCTCGGTTCGCAGCCGGACCAGCTCCGCGCGCTCGTCTGCATTCAGCGGGGCACCACTCGCGGCATCGCCGTGCGGCCCGCCGGTTTCCGCATCCGCCATCGCGGATCTCCTTCCGTCACGCCGCGCGCACGCGCACCGCTCCCATGACGAGTAGAGCAGGCCACGCCGCGGAGCGACTCACCTGCGAAGGGTGATTCGTCAGGCAAAGTCCGCGCTGAGTGCGGCCGGAGCGGGCGATCGGGCTCGCCACGAGCAGTCCGGGGACCGGAGCGGACCACGGCCGCCGGGAGTGAGCGCCCGGGTTGCATCACCGCTCGGCGAACGACGAGGGGTGGGGGGTGGGGGCCGCAGGCGCCCCGCCAGACCCCACAGGCTGGGGTGCGACAACACCACAGACAACAACCC